>JAGBNO010000099.1 GCA_017634355.1 Lachnospiraceae bacterium | reverse complement strand
TCTACCGTAGAGGCCTCGATTATTTCTCCTACCTTAAATTCGCATTTGGCAAAATCGTCATAACTGATTTCAGGTTTTTGGGCCTTCTCCTCTTTCTCTGCCTTGCCTGCTTTTTTCTCCGGATACAGCTCCTCCACCTGTTTCATCACTTCATCTGCCTTCATGCGCTGAAAGAGGGTATCCGCAGTTTCCACCACCTTTGTTCCAGAGACAAAGAGGCCCTTTTTATTCAAGGAATCAAATTCCGGCATAGCCGTATTCATCTGCTTTAATATCTTTTCGCCTGTTTCAGGCAGGAATGGGCTTATGAGCGCCGCCCCTGTCACTATGCCTTCCGCAAGATTATATAGCACTGTCGATAGCCTGTCCCTTTTTACTTCTTCCTTTGCGAGTATCCACGGCGAGGTCTCGTCTATATACTTATTGCAGCGCTTGAATAGATTCATGATATGCGTCAGGGCATCCGCCACCCTCAAGCCCCCCATATCCTTTTCCACAAGATCCCTCGTACTTAGGAGCACAGAATAGAGATCCCCATCTACCGTTTCTTCAGCCCCTTTATCCTCTATGGCTCCGCCAAAATACTGGTTCGCCATGGATATGGTCCGCTTGACAAGGTTTCCCAGTGTATTTGCAAGATCAGAATTGAATCTTTCCACTACCAGGTCCCATGAGATCACGCCATCTGTCTCAAAGGGCATCTCATGCAGCACAAAATAGCGCACCGCATCTACGCCAAATATGCCGGCAAGGTCGTCTGCATAAATGACATTTCCCTTGGACTTGCTCATCTTGCCATCTTCCTGCAATAGCCATGGGTGGCCGAAAATCTGCTTCGGCAGCGGCTCCCCCAGAGCCATAAGGAAAATAGGCCAGTAAAGCGTATGAAAACGTATGATATCTTTACCTATCAGGTGCAGGTCTGCCGGCCAGTATTTCTTGTATAAATCAGACGAATTCCCATCTGCATCATATCCTATGCCCGTGGCATAGTTTGCAAGGGCATCCAGCCATACATAGACCACGTGCTTAGGGTCAAAGTCCACCGGTATGCCCCAGGTAAAGGAAGTCCTCGATACGCAGAGGTCCTGCAGGCCCGGCTTTAAGAAATTATTCATCATCTCATTTTTTCTCTGGACCGGCTGTATAAATTCGGGATGGCTCTCTATATGGTCTATGAGTCTCTGGGCATACTTACTCATCTTGAAAAAGTAAGCCTCCTCATGGGCGGGCTTAACCTCCCTGCCGCAATCCGGACATCTGCCATCTTTCAACTGTCCCTTGGTCCAGAAGGACTCGCAGGGCGTGCAGTACATCCCTTCGTATGAGCCCTTGTATATATCCCCCTGCTCGTAGAGCTTCTTAAAGATCTTCTGCACCTGGGCCTCATGGTCGGCATCCGTCGTACGGATAAAACGGTCGTATGAGGCATTCATAAGATCCCATATCCTTTTAATCTCTTTTGCCGTGTTGTCCACATATTCCTTGGGAGTGATCCCCGCCTCTTTGGCCTTTAATTCTATTTTCTGTCCATGCTCATCCGTTCCGGTCTGAAAATAAACGTCATAGCCCTGCATACGCCTGAAACGCGCTATGGCATCTGCCAGTATTATTTCGTAGGTATTTCCTATATGCGGCTTGCCTGATGCATAGGCAATGGCTGTTGTGATATAATAAGGTGTTCCTTTTGGTGACATGGACTTTTTCTCCTTAAACTTATTTTTGGGCTAAATGTACCCTCTGTCGTTTAACGCTAACACAATAGTGTTTAGGTGTCAAATATGCATATTCCTATAAAAGAAAACCGCCTGCCTCTATTAGTGGCAACCGTACATTGGTGCATAAGCTTTTTTACGGACAGACTTATATTTATTGATCTCCCCGGCAAAAGCCCTTATGAATATGCGGCCTGCAAGCTTATATTCCTTGCCCTGCTCTTTCTCCTATGGCGCGCTATACTTAAGCCTAACCATAATACTTGGGCCATTCTAAAGTACGCCGGCATATATCTTATTCCTATAACGGCCGTTCTTATTTTTAATCTCCCCCAGGGTTTTTTGAGTAACGACGAAAAGCTGATATTTGAGCAGGCGGCCGCCGTTGAAAACTATACCTGGTTTTATTACCTCACGACCTGGTACTATATTATTTCCATGATGCTTATCCCATCCTCATACGGGCCCATACTCGTGAAGGTCGCCATACAGCTATTCATCTGCGGCTACACGGTCTACCGCCTTTCCAATTATCTCAATTTCAAATATGGGAAATTCATATATCTGGCCTTTTTGCTGCCTCCTGTCCTTGCCTATACTACATCCGCGCACAGGATCCCCATATACTTCCTCATCTATTTATTCCTGCTATTCTCTATACTGATGGACAAACTTGAAAAGCGTGAAATAGGATCCTGGAAGCTCTTTTGGGTCCTGCTTTTAGGCGCTTTTGTAACTCAGTGGCGCACAGAAGGCATCTATTTTGCCATAGTGCTGCCCATACTTATGCTTATCGCCTATCCTTCCCTGCGGGAAAAGAAAGCCCTCATAAGGCTCTTGATATTATCTTTCTTTATACAATATATAGTCAGCATTCCTCAGAACGGCATACTGCCCGGACGCATGCAGGACAAAGCCATGAACCGTATGGGGCCCTTTTATGCCTATACTATCACAAATATGTACCGCAATGGCCTGGATAAAGAAAAGAATAAGGATTCTTTAAATAAAATCGGCCGTTATCTCAATCTTTCAGTTCTGGATGCCATAAACCGCGACTTGAAGGACATAAATTATGAAGATGTCCTAATCCTCTATTATCCCGGATATGTGGGCACTATTGAGGGAGCCGATGATGATGATTACAGGGTTTATGTTGAGGGCTGTAAGGAAGTATTTTTTAATAATCCGGATGTATTCTTACGGACGAGAGCCGGAGCCTTCAACTATGCCGCAACTCCTTACCATATAAGCTTAGACGAAAATAGCCTTAAAGGATATGCCTTATTTTTCGTGAGCATAGTAAAAACACTGGCTTATAATCTCTATATCCCCCATCTGCTCCTGCTCTTATTTTTGATACTGTCCCTTTTTAAGCGCTGGTGGTTCGGCTTTTTCTTATTTTCCGGCCTCTGCTGCCACTTTGCCATAGTATTCATACTGGCACCGGCCTCATATTTTAAATACTATTTCCCCATATATATGATATCATATTTCTCCCTCCTGCTTTCCGCCATACTTTTTGCATGGAGGCGGAAACACATAGAATAGGTAAAACATAAACAGGCAGGGGAGAGAAGCTCCTCATCCCCTGCCCCTTTCTATCCTCTTTACCATTCACTCGCCCAATCCGCTCTCTATTGCAGCTACCAACGCTCTAAGGGCTTTGTCCTCATCCTCCCCTTCACAGAAAAGCTCTATCTCATCGCCGCATTTTACACAGGCGCCTAAAACACTGAGAACGCTCTTGGCATTTGCCGTATTCTCGCGAAAACGAAATGTAATAAGAGACTTATATTCCATAGCCTCCTTGCAGAGTATTCCCGCCGGCCGTAAATGCAGTCCGGTGGGATTCTTAATTGTGACTTTTTCTCTGACCATATTCCCGTCCAAACCTCCCTATACTAGAATACTATCCTCTCTATAAGTGCCGATAACTCTTTAGCGTCTTTATCTATCACAGCCTGATCCTTGCCTTCTATCATAACCCGCACCAAAGGCTCCGTGCCAGATGGCCTGATAAGCACCCTGCCCTCACCCGAATACTTATTCTCCAATTTCTCTATTGCCTCTTTAATTTCGGGATATTCCAAATAGCGGTCCTTCTTATGATTTGGAATGTGCGCATTATATAGAGACTGTGGCAGTATTTCCATAACAGAAGCAAGTTCAGATAAAGGCTTGCCGCTTTTTTTAATGACCTCCAAAAGATGCAATGCGGACAAAAGGCCATCTCCCGTGGTATTCTCATTCAGAAAGATTATATGGCCAGATTGCTCTCCGCCCAGGGAAGCCCCAATTTCACGCATCCTCTCAAGTACGTAGCGATCCCCTACCTTTGTCTGTTCTATCTTAATTCCCTTTTCTTTGCCCATTATAAGGAAGCCTAAGTTCGTCATTACCGTTACCACTATGGTATTGCCGGCTAGAGTCCCGTTTTCCTTCATATAATTTCCGATGATAGCCATTATCTCATCACCATTCACCACCTTTCCTTTTTCATCGGAAGCGAGCAGCCTATCTGCGTCACCATCAAAAGCGAGGCCCAGATCTGCGTGCTCCATGACCACACGGGCACACAGTTCTTCCATGTGTGTAGATCCGCAGTTGCTATTTATATTAGAACCGTCCGGATTATTGTGTATGGCTATGACCTCCGCCCCCAGTTCCCTTAGGGTTTCTACGGATGTATAGAAAGCCGCGCCCTCTGCGCAGTCAACGACTATCTTTAATCCTGAAAGGTCTGTATCTATCTGCCGCATGGAGTGGTTTATATACTCTTCCCTGGCATCCCTCCTGTATTTTATCTTTCCGACCCTGGAGCCCGTGGGCTGTGGCAGCCCCCTGTTCTCGTTTCTCACAAGCTCCTCTATACGGTCTTCCATCTCATCTGACAATTTGTATCCGTCAGCATTGAAGAACTTAATCCCATTAAATTCCACCGGATTGTGGGAAGCCGATATCACGACGCCTGCGTCCACCTTATATTTTCTGGTAAGATAGGCTATAGCCGGAGTGGGAAGCACTCCTACATATACCGCATTGGCCCCAACAGAGCATATCCCTGCCATTAGCGCATTGGCAAGCATATCTCCCGAAACCCTTGTGTCGCAGCCTACCATTATCGTAGGCCTGTAGGAATGTTCTTCTGTCAGCACATAAGCGCCTGCCGCCCCCAGCTGCATAGCCAAAAGCGGAGTAAGCTCTGTATTAGCTACGCCTCTTACCCCATCTGTCCCAAATAATCTTGCCATATTTACCTCATCATCTATTATACTGCTTCAAATTAAACTGACTACACTTTAAACAGCCACAATTATTCTTCTATATTGCCTGCGGCTGTATTGGCCCCGGCCTCTTCTGCCGCCACGACATTCTGGGACAGTGTCCCTGCGCCCTGATGCGCACTGACCTCCGCCCCTGTCCCGCTGTACTGAAGCAGGACGTGTACATTAATCCCCCCTTGGGTAACCCCTTCAGGAAGCACAAGCGTCACCGGACAGTCATATACTCCAGGGATAATCATCCCTCCCTCTCCCGGCTTTATCACACCAAGGTCTACTGTGCCGGTAAGGGTTGCCAGATTTATGCCATCCAGGGTCTGGGTCAGGCCTGCCACAGGTACGGCCAGAATATCCGAATTTCCTTCCAGCGTTCCCCTCATGCCACTGGGGACATTTGCAAAGGTTAAACCGGCGGTGGGCACAGCCAACTCTCTGGTAATAAGCGCTTCAACCTGCGCCACTACCGATACCTCGCCGTCCCTTTCCGGATTTGTCAGATATATGCCCTCAGGAAGGTATGATTTAATATTCACATACTGCGTTACCGGAGCGGTGGCTCCCTCTATATCCACACTGGCTCCGGGAATTACTATACTCTCCAATTCCTTTAATTTGCTGTTCTCCCCCGTTACCTCTATCACTGCGGGGTCTATGGTCACTATGCCTGTTGCCGCATACCCATACGCAGGAGTGCCCGACACTCCGCTGCGGACCGTTATCTCCTTTGTCTCCCATATCTGAACGGTTACGTATGTATCTTTAATGGACATGGTGAGCGTAGAGGCATCTACGGGAATGCCGTCAACATTCAGCAATACTATGGACTCCGTGGTATGGATCTCGCTTGTCATGCGGGATACATCTACCCGAACTGCCGCATGGTCTATCTGAGATACTATAGATTCAGGCCCTGACACCTTTACTACATTGCTGGCCAGGCTGGTGCTTCCAATAGCATAGCCTTCCTCCGGCCTTCCCTCAGTTTCAACCCTTATGCGGTACTGCGATTCTTTCAGGTCGTCTATGATCACAGTAGCGTACTGCTGCCTTGGCGTAATGCTCTGTATTCTGTCTGAATATTTGGTTGCCTTGACCTCTATGGGCACTCTGTTCCCGTCTAATAGGGACATATCTATAGTGGCCTTGAAATTGTCCTTCGAAAGCTCTGAAAGCACCGAACGCTCAGCCCTCACGCTAACGGATACATTTTTACTCGAATCCGATAGTTCAAAGGCCTTGCCAGAATCCTTCATAAGATCGGCATTTTCAATATTTATCGGAATCGAATTAAAAGGCAGGGTCATTACAGGATTGTCTATACTCACTATTACAAGCCAGAGGAGACTTGCGAAGACAAGCGAGAGCACCTTAAGCCCTGCATTCTCAATAAGCTTGCTTCCGAGACGGCGTACTGTGCTCATGCTTCTTCACCGCCCTTTCCCCTGAAGAATAAAAATCTTCTCTCCTCACTAGCCTTAGACTTATTCTGTATGCGTATCATGCGCTCCCTCAGGAAATCCGCATCCACATTCCTGAATAATTCCCCTTCGTATGCCAATGAAACATGCCCAGTCTCCTCTGATACTATGACTGTAAGCGAGTCTGACACCTCCGATATACCGACGCCTGCCCTATGCCTCGTCCCCAGCTCCTTTGAAAGCTCCATATTGTCTGAAAGCGGCAGATAGCAGGTAGCGGAAACCACCCTGTTTCCCCTGATTATCACCGCGCCATCGTGAAGCGGTGTATTATGCTCAAATATGTTTATGAGGAGCTGGTTAGAGACCATGGAGTCCAGGTCTATGCCTGTCCTCTCAAATTCAGCAAGGGAATCGTTCTGCTCAATGACTATGAGCGCTCCCGTCCGTGCCTTGCCCATTTCATAGCTTGCCTTAATTATCTCGTTTACAGTGCGGTCAGAAAATCTTTCATCTGAGTTTTGGGAGGCATTGAAAGAAATGAAGGAGGTAAGAATATTTTTACGGCCCAGAATATCCAAGGCTTTCCTTAACTCCGGCTGAAAAATCACCACCATGGCCATTATTGCCACATTCAAGGCGTTCCTCACTATCCAGATGATGGTATTCATCTGGAAAATATAAGCCACAAAAATAAAAAGGGCAATGACCAGGATTCCGCGAAGCAGGGACCAAGCCTTGGTATTCTTGACCCAGACAAGTACCTTATAGATTAGAAAAGCAATAATTACTATCTCTATATAATCCGTTGCTACCATCCGGGGGATGGAGTCAAAGGATATGAAACGCTTTATGAAATCAAAAAATGACCCTAACCCTGTCATGCTCTTGTACGCTTACGCTTTTCCTCTTCTAAAGACCTGTTCTCCCGTTTTTCTCTCGCCTGTGAAGCCCTGGCATTGTATTCTTTCCGGTCATGCGCTTCAGCGGCCCTTGCGGCTTTTTCTCTCCGCTCCCTCAGTTCCGCGGCCCTTGCGGCCCTTTCTCTTCTTTCCTTTAACTCTGCCGCCCTTTCAGACTGCTCTTTTCTTTCTTTGGCTTCGGTGGCCTTTGCGGCCTTTTCCCTCCGCTCCCTAAGCTCTGCCGCCCTTGCGGCTTTTTCTCTCCTCTCTCTTGTCTCGGCCTCTCTTTCAGGCTGTCCCTTTCTCTCCCGTGTGGCAGGCGCTTTTGACCATTCACTGCGGGCTGTATCGTGGCTGCGTTCATGGCTTTTTTCTGTTTCTGCTTCTTCCTGCAATCCAGACTTCAGCTTCGGCACAGCCTTTACATAATAATAGTATTCATCATCCCCAAATTGCAGATATTCTGTCTTGGAATAGTCCACGGAAAAAAGAAATATCTGCAGCAGCACACATATACACACAGAGAGCAGCAGCCCCAGAATGGCCGGCAGAAATGCTACCGTTACGCCATACATGGCGCCCCCGCCAAAAATTATTGCAAGCTGCACAACTATCCCTGCCGCTATGGCAATCATCCAGCTGTAATTAATGGAAAGCCGCCTTATCAGATAGACAACTATCACAGTCACTGCAAAAGCAACAACCATTATCCTCATTGTGCGGTTTCCTATAAAACCGTCCAGGATATCCTTCAGCTGCCCCACTATCAGTTCTACATCCGCATCATCCAGAGAAACTCTCTGCGTTCTTAAATGGTCTACTCCATAGTACACAATAACCCCGCAGGCAACAGAGACTGCCGAGAGGGCATTCCCTGTAAGCCCAAGGCACAGCGGCACGGCATAAGGTATCTGCAGCAGAAAAGCCATGGGCATTAGCAATACTGCCACACCGTCCTTAGGCGCAAAGCGGAAGTACAGGAGGAATAGCACCATAAACATCAGCAATGCCAGCAATCCGCAAACCAAAGAATGTGCATAGAGATGCAGCACCGTAAAGAGGGCCGCAACCACTACTATGGCATTGACTGGTAAAAAAGCATTTATAAATGATAATCCCGCCACAACCGGAAATTTATTCAAGCCCTCCATAAAACCCAGTTTTTGGTTTATTAGCGTATAAGAAACAAAGGCCAGCAAAAATCTCAGTACAGGCGTGATGAATAATTCATATTTAGAATATAATGATCTAAGTTGTTCTTTAAATAAAAGCAGATAAGCCATAGGCTCCTATTAAACTTCCTCTTCGCCGTACATAGCCGAAAGGCGTTTCAGTGACTTCTGGTATATGCGGACATTTTTCCTGGCCCTGGTATAGCGGTATGAATAGACTATATATGCTATGAGCAGGTAGACCACCAAAACAATGAGAAACTCCCTAAGATAGCGTACAGCCAGTGAAGCAAACTCCAATTCGTAGAGCTCTGACATTGTCTCCTCAAACTGGCAGAAAAGCTCAACGCCAACAAATAGCACAAAAGAGGCTGTCACGCTGGCAGCCGTCTTCAGCATATTGAAACCAACATAATCGCTACGAAAATATTCCGTGACAGGGATAAACTGTTTTCCCTCATTGGCCTCAAAGGAAGCCATGCGGGTCATAAGCCTTATCCTCTCCTTATCCAGCATTTCTCCATCCTGCTCCCGCCACTGTCCCATGGGAAGCGGAGCATCCCAGAGGACAGCGGCTCAAAAAAGTATTTTAACGTCCAAGGAAACGCATCTTGTTTCCTGAGCTCTCTTTCTTTTCCGGCTGAGGAGGCAGTTTGGGCTTTGCAACAGAATCCATAAGCCCCTTGCTCACATCCTTTTTGCATTCTTCGCAGAAACGCCCTGACATAATGGGCTTTCCACAGCTCTCACACACCAGTTCCGCGCCTTCAGCGCTGCTTAAGGTGAGCCTTTCTTCCCTGAGCCACTGCTTGATCTGTCCTACATCAACCTCACAGGCCGTTGCCGTCTCTACGATAGTCATATTGGGATTCTCACGGATATACTGCTTAACCTTCTGGAAATCCTCTTCCATCTTCTCTGCACATGCAGGGCAGATATGAGGACCCGCAATGTAATTGAAAATCCTGCCGCATTTCCTACAATTCCTGACATCCATAGCTAATTATCCTCCTGCTACTCACCTTCTCCTGAAACTTCCCGGCAATTACATGGGAGTCCCTGAACACAGCGCCACCACATAAACCTCCCGTACACCTGAGTTCTTAAGCACGCTTGCAATCTCATCGCTAGTGGAGCCAGTGGTATAAATATCGTCTATAAGGACAACCCTATTCAATTTTACATCATTTCTGCCCAATGTAAAAGCCCTTTTCAAATTTTTCCGCCTCTCTTCCCTATCCAGCATTTTTTGGGGCCGCGTGGCCCTTTTGCGTATGAGCAGATCCTCCAGCACGGGAAGCCTGAGCATTGCCCCCAATTCCCCTGCTATAAGCGCGGCCTGGTTATAACCTCTTTTTCTCAGCCTCTCTTTATGCAGCGGAACCGGCAGCAGCGCCTCAGGCCTGAACGAAAGTATTTCTTCCCCTAAATACTTTGCCATGGTTTCCCCGTAATATTTAGCATATTCCCTACGATTTCCATATTTATATCTGGAAATGGAGTTCCTCATGGCATCATTATATAAAAAAAGAGAGATTCCCCTGTCAAATGTATGCGGCACGGTTTTGCAATCCCCGCAATATTCCCCCTGCTCATCTGAAAGCATCTTCCCGCACTTACGGCATCTGGGTTCCCTGACAAAAAGGACTTTTTTGCTGCATTCCGGACATATCAAAGCGCCGCCAAAGGAAAGTACCCCGTCACATATAGGGCACCTTCTGGGGAACAATATGTCCAATATCAGTTCCGCCCAGAGCCATTTCGATCTGACCTTGTAATCCGGTGTACCTTTTCTGTTCATCTGTATTCCTTATCATATTGAATATAGTATCTCTCCTCCCAATGGCGACTACACATTTTTTTGCGCGGGTCACTGCGGTATAGAGCAGGTTTCTATTGAAAAGATGTTCAGGTCCCCTAAGCAAGGGAAGTATTATGGCCGGATACTCGCTTCCCTGGGATTTATGTATGGTAATCGCATAAGCGAGGTCCAGGTTCTGCACGGCGGCCGCCTCATAGAGAGCCGTCCTGCCATCGTCGAATTTGACTGTGATTGTATTATTGATTTTATCTATGGCTGCAATGCTTGCGATATCCCCATTGTATACTCCGGTCCCCGATTTCTGTAAAACCTCCCCCTGTGTTTCATAGCTCCATTCCTGCTGATAATCATTCCTGGTCTGCATGACCTTATCGCCCTCGCGGAATAGCTTCCCGCCCAGTATTACTTCCCTTTTTTGGGGATTGGGAGGATTCAGTGCCTCCTGCAGCCGCTTATTCAGTATCTCTACTCCCACAGGACCTTTGCGCATGGGTGTGAGGACCTGTATCTCCTGCGATGCGGCGCGTACATAAGGCGGCAGTTTTCTGGATACCAGATATATAATGCCGGCAATGATCTCTTCGGGATCCGACCTCTCCAGAAAGAAAAAGTCCCTGCTCTTATTATCCAGCTTGGGAGGCCTTCCCTCCAGTATTGCATGGGCATTCATGACTATGTCGCTTTCCTCTGCCTGACGGAATATCTGAGTGAGAGCCGATACCTTGAATTGCTTTGATGCTATGAGGTCTTTCAAAACAGCTCCAGGGCCCACGCTGGGCAGCTGGTGTTCATCTCCCACAAGTATGAGCCGCATTCCCGGAGACAGTGCTGATAAAAGGGAATAGAATAGGAAAATGTCCACCATGGATACCTCATCTACTATTACCACATCTGTCTCCAGCGGATTCTCTTCATTTCGCCCAAAGAGCTGGTCTCCTTCTTCAAGCCCTTCGTCTTCTGAAATGCTCCCGCTCACCTCCAGCAGCCTATGTATGGTCTTGGCCTCCATTCCGGTGGCCTCGGTCATGCGTTTTGCGGCCCTGCCGGTAGGGGCGGAAAGCATCACATCCATGCCTTTACTCAGGAAGTACTGCAGCAGAACCCTTATGGTAGTGGTCTTTCCCGTGCCTGGTCCTCCTGTGAGGATAGAGACACCGCTTTTCACAGCGGCTATTACCGCCGCGCTCTGTTCTTCTCCCAGATGGAGTCCACTTTTTTGCTCTATGGCCGCAATATCCCTTTTAAGCTCATTCTCTTCTATTTCTTCAGTCAGGTTCAGGCTTTTAAGGATTTTGGCGCAGGACAATTCCATCTGATAAAATCTGGCGAGGTATATCCTTGTATCTTCCTCCTCTATCATGCGGCTTTTCGCAGTATCCGATTCGCTGCTTGTAGGTAATTGAGAATCTTCAATGACGTGACTTTTCGCAATGTTTGACTTTGTATTTGTAAGTAATTGAGGCTCCTCAATTACGTGACTTTCCATAATGTCTGGATTTATATTTGCAAGTAATTGAGGCTCCCTGCATTTACGCCTTATCAGCACCCGCTCCATGATCAGCTGCTTCAGCTGTTCCATAAGCTTAGGCCTATCTATCGTAAGTATGGACGCTGTTCTATTTAATAGTTCCCTTTCCGGCAGGTATGTATGTCCTTCCCCTGTGCTTAGCTTGAGTATATGCTGTATGCCTGCCCGTATGCGAAAGTCCGAATCCTTCTCTATGCCGGACTTTACGGCTATGGAATCCGCAGTTTTGAAGCCTACACCCCTCACTTCTTCTGTCATTCTATAGGGATTTTCTTCTATTATCTTATAGACGCCTTCCCCATATCTTTTATAAATGCGCGCAGAAAGCACATTGCCCAGACCAAACTTCGAAAGAAAGATCATGGCCCGCCTCAGCCCCGCCTTTTCGACAAAGCTCTCAGCTATCTCCTGAGCTTTGAACAGGCTTATCCCCTTTATTTCCGCAAGCCTTTCCGGCTCCTCCCCCATTATGCGGAAAGTATCTTCCTTGAATCTATCCACTATCTTCTTGGCCATTTTGGGACCTATGCCCCTGATAGCGCGGGATGAAAGATAGCGCAGGATAGAATCTTTCTCCTCCGGCATTACAGCCTCGCTGTGTTCTACCTGAAACTGTTTTCCATGAGAGGGGTGGTTGACATACTGCCCCTGCAGCTTGAACTGCAGCCCTTCCTCCATATCCGGGAAAATGCCTTTAGACACCACATCCCCATCGGCTGTGGTAAAATTGAAAATTGTAAATCCGTTCTCCGGGTTTCTGAAAATGATATGCTCTACATTTCCATGAATTGAGATTGACATGTTTTAAGATTTTCTGCAAATACGTTTATGACGTAGCCCTTCAAAAGCCCCTGGCAGAAGCCGTTCTATAATAAATAGTGAAAGGTATCGCTTCTGCCAAGGAACTAGTCGATTTCAGGCATTCACCGCATCCTTGGCTAATTCCGACATCACAGTCTGCTCGCCTGCGGTATTGACTTCTTCTATCACAGGCTCTTTTGCTGTTTCGGTATTCTGTGGATTCGCTTCCGTATTTTTTGCCTGTTTAGCGGCCTCCCTGGCCTCGACTTCTTCAAGGCTTATGCCCTGGGAACGCTTCATCTGTTCGTAAAGAGTCTTTGCGAGCCCGACGTTCTGCTGGTCCGATGCCATAGAAGACAGTTCCTTTGCCAGATTATCTTCGTAAATGCTTCTTGCAGTGGCGTCAGAATTGGAAAGTCCTGAATCGTCTTTCATTATGGTCTTCTGGGCTTCCTTGAAGACCTGCTCCATAAAATATTTCTCAAATTCCTTGCAGGCAGACATCAGCTCTTCGTCTGATGAATTTGCATAGTCCTTTTTCAGCCTGCCCACCTGCCCCGCGCTCTGCGCATACTGTGCATTCTGGGCTATCTGGCTGGCATAGCCCATATCCATATCAGCTAATCCCATAGCTTACCTCCTATATTACCTCTTCAGCTGGTTCGCTATCTCCATCATGGAGTCAGATGTGGTGATAACCTTGGAGTTGGACTCGTAAGCCCTCTGCGCAACAATAAGGTTGACCATTTCCTCAGCAATCTGCACATTGGAGCCTTCCAAATAACCCTGGCGTATGGTGGACTTGTCCACATTGTCATTGGTGGCTTCATTCATGGCCGCGCCGCTGGACAGCGTCGGATGATAGAGGCTGTCTCCAACTTTATCCAGTCCCTTGGAATTCTGGAACTGCCAGGTCCCTATGGTAATACCGAGCTCCTCCACATTTCCATTGTCATCGGGATACATGAGCATGCCGTTGGAGCCTATCTGGACTTTGTCAGCGATATAATTGCCGCCCAGAGTAATGGGCTGGCCATTGCTATTGAGTACCTGCAGTCCATCGGTAGTGGTAAGGCTTAAGCCACCGTTCGCATTGAGCGCCCACACGAAGTCACCATTCCTTGTGTAGTAATTCTGTCCGTCCTCGCCCCTGATGCCAAAAAAGCCTTTTCCCACAATGGCGCAGGAAGAAGGATTCTCTGAATCCAGAAGCGGTCCCTGAACGAATTCAGATGTGATAGATGAATTCCTGACGCCCAGACCTACTTGGGCCCCTATGGGCTTACGCACGCCATTCGCAGTGGTGGTGCGGGTCTGTATAGTCTGGTAAAGGAGGGATTTGAATTCATTCACCTCCATCTTGTATCCCGTGGTATTCACATTGGCCAGGTTATTGGCTATGGTGTCCACGTTATTCTGCTGTGCCATCATGCCGGTCGCCGCCGACCATAAAGAACGTACCATAATCTTTCCCTCCTATATTACGTGACTCTTCTACAGTAAACGGATATTAGCTAAGCTGGCCCAGCCTATTGGCCGCTATATCCAGCGTTCCGTCTATGGTAGTAATGACTTTCTGATTCGATTCATACTGCCGCTGTATAGCTATCATATTCACCATTTCCGATACGACATTCACATTTGACTGCTCCAAATATCCGGATCGCACCTGCGCCTCAGCGGGCTGCTGCACTGCGCCTTCATTGGCTATGAACTGGTTCTCCCCGCGCTTTTCCAGATAATTATAATCCTCGAAATCCGTGAGGCCTATCGTCGCCACCATTTCCTCTCCCTGAAAGATCTGGCCGAACCTATTGATGTTCACATCCAGAAGGGGATCCATGACTATGTGGTTGCCATTTTCATCCAACACATAGTCGCCGTCCTTAGTGACCATTTCCCCGGCTTCATTTAAGGTAAATCCTCCGTCCCTGGTATAGCGCACTTCGTTTTCCCCTGTGTTTTTATTCTGGAATTCCACTTGGAAAAACCCGCTGCCGGTTAGCGCCAGGTCAAATACATTGTCCGTCACATGCATAGGACCCTCTGAGAAATCCCTGTAGGTCTCGCCTATGCGCACTCCGGGGTTCATTACCCCCTCGCGCTTTGTCAAATAGTATTCGGACTTATCCTTTATATTGTAGGCCAATATGTCCCCAAAGGCCTGGGATGTGGCTCCTTCCTTCTTGAAGCCCGTGGTGTCCACATTTGCCAGGCTGTTGGCCAGGACATCCATGCGGTTCTGTTCATTTATCATCCCCGTATAGGCAATATACAGTCCTTTTACCATGATTCCCCCTCTATTGCGGTGATTTTTTCATCACGCCTCTTCCCTATAGCCCGCCAGAAATTCCACATAGCGTCCGGTTCCTATGGCAACGGCTGTCATGGGGTCTTCCGCCGTCATAGTATTAATGCCTGTCCTATCGGCTATCAGATCCTCCAGCCCTTTTAAGAGGCTTCCGCCACCTGTGAGCACTATGCCCCTGTCAGCTATGTCCGCCGCCAGTTCCGGAGGTGTTTTCTCAAGGACGCTGTGTATAGCTTCGACTATCTGCGAAGTAGTCTCTTTAAGCGCATCTTCCGTCTCTTCACTGGAAACCTTAACGGTCTTCGGAAGCCCTGTCACCAGATCCCTGCCCCTCACATCCATATAGTCTACCTGTATGGACTTAAAGGCCTGACCCAGTTTTATTTTCAGATCCTCTGCGGTCCGCTCTCCTATGAGGAGCTTATGTTTCTTTCTCATGTAGCGGACTATGGCCTCGTCGAAATCGTCCCCCGCTATCTTTATAGAAGTGGACACCACTGTTCCGCCTAGGGAGATCACGGCTATGTCCGATGTGCCGCCGCCTATGTCCACTATCATATTGCCACAGGGCTTGGAAATATCTATGCCTGCGCCTATGGCCGCGGCTATGGGCTCTTCTATGATGGAGACTTCCCTTGCGCCTGCCTGATATGCCGCGTCTTCCACGGCCTTCTGCTCCACTTCCGTGACTCCGCTCGGCACGCAGACACTTATCCTTGGCTTCCGGAAAGTCTTCTTCCCCACCGCCTTCTGGATAAAATACTTAAGCATTTTTTCCGTGACGGTATAGTCTGAAATGACCCCCTGCCTGAGAGGGCGCACCGCCACTATGTTTCCCGGAGTCCTGCCCAGCATGAGCCTGGCATCTTCCCCTATGGCTTTTATCTTATTTGTATCCCTGTCAAAAGCGACCACGGAGGGCTCCTTCAGAACCACTCCTTTGCCCCTTATATATACGAGAATGCTGGCTGTCCCTAAGTCTATTCCTATATCTGTTGCGACCATTTTCCTCCCTTTCCATGCTTATAAGCATACGAAGTTATTATACTCGAAAATGGTGCTTTTACAACAAGATTTTATTGTAATATTTCTTCATTTATTCTTAATATATAAATATTTTGACAGGTAAATCCACGGTCCGCAACTGCGGGGTCACTACATATTACCTGCTCAGCACCTCACGGATACCAGTAAGGTAAAAGATGGAAGGCCTGCATGCTATGCTGATACTGCTGCTGCACATGAGGCGGACGTTCAGCCGCAGTTTTTCAGTCCTATTTTATGGAAAAAGAAACATAAAGACCGCACACGAGACTAATGCATCCGTGCACGGCCCTCAGCTTTCAAAGCTTATATCGGAAAAAGTCTGAAAATACTTAACCCTTAAAAAACACTTTTTGTAACTGTCCGCCCACACCGAGGAATGCGGGCATTCCGAAGCGTGAAAGTGCTGAATAGTTACCATTTTTTATTTTTCCAGCATTTTTTTGATATATACCCCCGTATAGGAATCCGGATCGTTCGCCACATCCTCAGGCGTGCCGCAGGCTACGACAGTACCGCCGCCATCGCCCCCTTCGGGTCCCATATCCACTATGTAGTCCCCGCACTTTATCACGTCCAGGTTGTGCTCTATTACTACGACTGTATTTCCGCTGTCAGAAAGCCTCCTCAATATCTCCACGAGCTTCCTCACATCCTCAAAGTGCAGTCCTGTGGTGGGTTCGTCCAGGATATATATGGTCTTTCCCGTTCCCCTGCGTGAAAGCTCTGTGGCCAGCTTTACCCTCTGGGCCTCGCCCCCGGAGAGCTCCGTAGAGGGCTGTCCCAGCTTCACGTAGCCCAGCCCCACATCGTAAAGTGTCTGTATCTTCCGGCAGATGGACTCTACGTTCTCAAAAAACGTAAGCGCTTCCTCCACCGTCATATCCAGAACCTCAAATATGGTCTTCCCCTTGTAGTGTACCTCCAGTGTCTCCCTGTTGTAACGCTGTCCGTGACAGACCTCGCAGGGCACATATACGTCGGGAAGGAAGTGCATTTCTATCTTTATAATGCCGTCCCCGCTGCAGGCCTCGCAGCGGCCCCCCTTTACATTGAAGGAAAAACGCCCCTTTTTGTACCCCCTCTCCTTGGCCTCTACTGTCGCCGCAAAAAGATCCCTTATAAGGTCAAAGACCCCTGTATAGGTGGCGGGATTGGATCTGGGCGTGCGCCCTATGGGTGACTGGTCTATGGCTATGACCTTGTCCAGCTGTTTAGTGCCGGTTATCTTGTCGTGGTCCCCGGCTATCGTAAGGGCTCTGTTCAGCTTGTGGGCGAGGCTCTTATAGAGTATTTCATTTATAAGAGAGGATTTGCCCGAACCGGAGACACCAGTTACAACAGTCATTACGCCCAGCGGTATTTCCACATCTATGTTCTTTAGATTGTTCTGCCTTGCGCCCCTTATCTCTATCCAGCCAGTGGGTTCACGCCTCTCCTCCGGTATGGGTATGCTTTTTTCGCCTGAAAGATACTGCCCTGTAATGGAATCGGGATTTTTCATGATCTCTTCGGCAGTGCCTATGGCCACCACTTCGCCGCCGTGCATGCCGGCGCCGGGGCCTATGTCCACCACCAGATCGGCGGCCCTCATAGTGTCCTCATCGTGTTCTACCACTATGAGGCTGTTTCCCAGATCCCTAAGGTGCTTTAAGGAATTTAAGAGTTTG
>JAGBNO010000098.1 GCA_017634355.1 Lachnospiraceae bacterium | reverse complement strand
TCATGTAGCCCGCTATCTCGTCCACGGAGCTCTTGAACTGCTCGAAGCTGTTCTCCATGTCCCTGAAGCTGTCCCTGGCATTATTGGAGGTCTCCTTGAGCTCCCCCACCTTTTCCTGAGCCGCATGGACGCTCCTCTCTATTTCGGTCTTAACCTCCCCGAAGTGGCTCGTGGTCTCGCTCACATTGGAGAATACCTCGTTGAAGCCGTCTATCTCTTTCTTTAATTCCTCATTGTCAGCTATGATGTTGGCGAAGGTGTCGGAAATCTCCTTCAGCTCCGTAAGGGATTCCACCTCGTTTTTTACGAGCTTCTTCTGGCAGCTCTTTATGGAATCGGCTATATAGTTGAGAGACGGCTTCAGATAATCCTTTTGCGGCAGGCTTTTTGCCTCCGGTGCCGCCTCGCTTCCTGTTTCATTCTTGTCCTTCTTAAACCAAAGCATAAGTCCTCCTTACTGGAACACAACACAGGTCATCGTCTGGTTCACGAACCTGCCGTTGATGTGCTCTCCGTAGCCGATGAGCCCGCATGACGTGCCAAGGGATGCGATCTTTCCCAGATAATTGTCAGTATCGCCCCTGTCCTGGAATACCAGGTACCTGAAAACACAGTTCACGGAATATATCCCTGAGACCCTGCTGAAATCGCTGTGTATCTGGTCTAAGGTCTCTCCGGCCACCTCCATGGGGTCCCTCATCTCAAGGAGGGTGAGTATGTCGGAATCGTTCACCTGCCTGAAGCAGGTGATGCCTGAGCCTTCCACTCCCTTTAATGACACAATACAGATATCGTCGCCTATCATTTTCCCCAAGGGATTGCTGAAGGTCTGGGTTTCTATGCCCTTCTCTGTGCAGCCGGTCAGTTCCATATAAACCTGCTTTGCAGAGCGGCCGTTCAGCTCGCCTATGTAGTACTTGCTTTTATCTGTCTTCGATGCAAGAAGGCGCACATCGTCCCTGGGCACATATACATTTTCCTTATAGGCCTTAACGCGGCCGTTTTCGTTCTTTATGACGGCATAGGCCATGCCGTCTTCATATATCTTGCCGTTTGCGGCCACCTTTCCCTGGTCCCCCGTGGCGCCCATGAGCTCCAGGCTGTATTTTTCAATAAGGAGGGTTAAAGTGTTCATAACCCCTGCATCATTACCGGAGCAGAAGTCTATGATGGCAGTGTCGCTTTTTCCGGGGCGTATCTTTTCCAGATCCTCCTGCAGCCTGTATATGTACTTGGCGGGGGATTTGGAGACATTCTCCAGCACACCTGCGGCGCAGCGCACGCCTTCCGTGAATGCTGTTACAGATATCCCTTTTTCGTTTACTTTTTTGTCATATCCCATTGCTATGCAGGAGATGCTGGGAACGCCGGGGAAAGCACTTTCCAGCTCCTCGACGTGCTTCTCAAAATTGTCAGCGCTTGTGGTCATTATGAGGAGCTTTGGATCCGATATGCCCCTAAGAGCCTCCTGCAGACTGCCAGAATTACTGGCACCGTATAGCATCTTCATCTTAGTCCTCCCTTTGAAGCTTCCTGATGGTGAATTTCTTTAAGGACAGCGACAGTGCTTCATACGGCTGCCCATACATGGAGTTTAAGTCAACGGATATAATTATAGTAAATGTATGTGCTTTTTTCAATGAGAAATGAGCGGCGATTCTTCATTTCCACTTTACATATCTGGATAAACAGAGTAAAATTACCAAAGATTTATGCCTATATTTACTTTGAGTTGAGGAATTGGGTTATAGGAAATAGATCTGTCAGTCCGTTTCCTGTAGGAATGCCGGCGGGCATAATGAGGTAGCTATGGTAAAGCGATACAATGGGATGAAAGGGCTTACGCTTCACGAATCTCTTCTCATAGATCACAATAGGGAAGACCTTATGGGGCTTGCCGATCTCCTTGGCCTGAAGGGCGTATCTTCTTTCAGGAAGAGGGAGCTGGCTGAGATGGTGGCCGATGCGCTGCTTGTTCCGGACGTGATGAGGGACTATATGGCCGTGCTCCGCGACCATGAGATCGCTGCCTTTGAAACCGTGCTGAAAACAGGGACTATGGACCTGGGGGACAGGGAAGGGGCAGATGAATGGGAGGAGCTTTCCCTTTACTCCAGGCTTGAGGATCTGGGCTATCTTGCCTATATGGAGGGCTGCTGGGAAGTAGTGCCTGAGGACGTCGCAGAGGCATACAGGCTTATAGACAATGATGAATTCCATGCGCTTCGGAGGGAGCGGTCCTGGCTTGCAGACTGCCTCTTCTTCTTTGCTTCGGTTCGGGGGATAGCCCCTTTCAAGGAAGTGGCCGAGGCTTATAATAGGAGGGAGGGCTTCCATAAGAGCGAAGATGAGCTCTTGGAAATGTTCACCTTCCTGCCGGACCAGAATGTCACACTGGTGGACGGCTGCATAGTATCCGGAGTGCTTTCGGAAGAAGTGCTGGGCCAGGCGCATATAGGAGGGAAGATTTTTTCCTGTGGCACCATTGGAGCCGGTGAGATAGAGGGCTTTGCCCGTTACCTGTATCCTGTGGGGGAGGAGTCCTATAGGGCTCTGGGAGATTTTTTTGAGACAGTGATGGAAATGGGGAGGGGGGAGTCCGGGGAACTCTTGATGGAGACCTTCCTTTATTTCTCTACCGGTGGCAAGGCCAACGATTTTCTGGATGAGATGGACCAGTGGGAACATGTGATTTTGCCCGGCGGCAGGGACTTAGAGCACTTGAAGGACCTTATGAACGATGCCTATGCCCACACGAGGATGCTGGTGCTGGGCGGCTGTAAGCCCATGGAGGTGCTGCGCCTCTTAGAGGAGCGGTCTGAAAATGTCCAGGTAATCAAACCTACCAGCACATTGGCCGCGACCCTTCTCTTGTCAAAAAAGAAGGAACTGGATGCCCTGGGGCTTAAGTATGACCTGGATGCCAATGCCGTTAAGATGCCTATATTTTTCTTCCCCAAGAACATATCGGGGAACATGGTCTCATCCGTGAAGCGGGTCTACTTAGACGACCCCTGCCCATGCAGGAGCGGAAAGCTTTTTAAGGACTGTTGTGGGAAAAAATGAAAAAAGTGTTCGCTTTTTTCAGATAATTGTGCTATACTTTATACTGTATTTTGGGATTTGGAGGACACAAGATATGGTTTATACCTGCAAAAAATGCAAATTTATGTTCGACAGGAAGGGCTATGTGGAACGCTGCCCCGACTGTGGTTCTGAGAATATACGTTCTGCCACCAAGCAGGAGCAGGAGGAATTCGAGGGTTATCAGAAAGAATTCAATACCGATAATAATCAGGGGCAGATAGCATAGAGATTCTTGTGTAGATTGAGAGCCCCCTGCTTTTTGCAAGGAGATGAAGCAAGGGGCTTTCTTTTGTTACACATTTTTGAACCGCCAACCGATCGCCCTATATACCTATTTTCTCATTGCCTGAACCTGATCCCAGCTGACCTCAAAGAAGTCCACATTTTCTTTTCCCGCATTGTAAATGGCCATTTCGCGGGTGGGATAGCGTCCCCTTACGTTTCCTTTTCCGTCCAGCACTTCCCATGGGTTGTTGGGGTCGCTGCCCGATATGCCGCTTGCATTGAAGATGGCGCCTCCGCTGACATTTTCTAATTCTTCCTCATTTAGTTTCATTTGCCGACTCCTGAATTGTTCCGCTATCGACACCCGGTTAAGGATATGTAGACAATTAATCTAGTAAATCATTTTGTAATTTGTCCACAGCTCCTAAAGCGCCTGCATATTGGAGCATACGCTAATAGCTTGCATCAAATATCATAATTTGAATAATTAACGTTAAGGTTACATAAATACTATCACAATAATTATTATTTTGCAAATCAGGGGTAAGTCTTATGGAGCTTATGGATAAAGTGACAGTGCTCCCCGGCGTAGGGGAGAAGACTGCAAAGCTTTTAAAAAAGCTGGGCGTTGAAACGGTTTTTGACCTGCTTAACCACATCCCCAGAGATTTTATAAAGTATCCGCCGATTTCCTCTATTTCTGAAGCAGGGGCTGCAGAAAGGGGTCCGGTGGCCTTAAAGCTGAGCCTTGTCAGTGAGCCGTCCATCATACGCACTCCGAGGGTCAATATACTGAAGGCCATGGCCAGGGAAAGTAGCTCGCTTGCCCTTGCCGGAGGCGGCAGGGCAGAGGGGACGGGGCAGGGCGGCATGGGAGAAGGAAGCGGCATAAGCCTTAAGTGGTACAATATGCCATTCTTAAAGAATGTCCTGCATTCAGGCATGACAAGGGTATTCTATGGAAAAACCGTTAAGGGCAGGGACGGGCTTAGCATGGAGCATCCGCGGGTTTTTACGGCTGAGGAATATGCGGGGATTATGGAAAAGATGGAGCCGGTCTACCCGCTGACCGAGGGGATAAGCTCCAAGTCTATAGCGAAATGGGTGGGGAAAGCGCTGGAGAAAAAGGGGATAATAGCTGATCTTCTCAAAGAAGATGAGAGGGAAGCCTTAGGACTGCTTGGAGAAGAGGAGGCTATATCGAGCATACACAGGCCTAAGGACATGGAAGAGTGGAAAAAGGCCAGAAAGAGGCTTGCCTTTGATGAATTTCTGTCCTTTATAATAAATGTCCAGAGGCTTAAGGATGAGAGGGGAGCGGCTGCAAACTCTTTTCCCATAGGGAAGACCCCGATAGCGGAAAGCTTAAAAGAGAAGCTCCCTTGGAAGCTGACGGCTTCTCAGGAAAAGGCCCTTTCAGATGTAATGGGCGACCTTAGGGGCAGCACCGCCATGAATCGCCTTATACAGGGGGATGTGGGTTCCGGCAAGACCATAGTGGCTGTACTTGCGCTATTGTCAGTGGCGGAGAATGGCTTTCAGGGAACTATGATGGCCCCTACGGAAGTATTGGCGGCACAGCATGCGGAGAAAATAAGGACACTATTTAGGGAATGTTCCATTCCGTTTCCTGTCTATCTCCTGACAGGCTCACTAAGCCTTAAGGAGAAGAGGGAGGTGAAAAAGAAGATAGCTTCAGGGGAGGCGTGCATAGTTCTTGGGACCCATGCCCTTATACAGGAGGATGTGTACTTTCCGTCCCTTGCGCTGGCAGTGACGGACGAGCAGCACCGCTTTGGCGTAGGCCAGAGGAAGGAGCTCTCTAAGAGGGGAGGGGATCTGGCCACAGGGCCTCATGTGCTGGTCATGTCCGCGACACCCATTCCCAGGACCCTTGGGCTTATCCTGTATGGGGATCTCGACATTTCGGTAATGGAGGGGCGGCCTACGGACAGGCTCCCTATTAAGAACTGCGTTATAGGGCCCTCTAAGAGGCAGAGCGCATATAAATTCATATTTAATGAGATAAAGTCAGGGCACCAGGCATATATAATCTGCCCTCTGGTGGAGCCTTCCGAGAGCATGCAGATAGAGAATGTGCCGGAGTATGCCGAAAAGCTCAAAGCCTTTTTTGGCCAGGGCGTGCGCATAGCAGTATTGCACGGCCGTATGCCTCCCAAGGAAAAGAATGCGGTAATGGAGAGCTTCAAGCGGCACGAGGCCGATATACTCGTTTCCACGACCGTAGTGGAGGTGGGCGTAGACGTGCCCAATGCTACCGTAATTATGATAGAGGATGCTGAACGCTTCGGCTTATCTACGCTGCACCAGATAAGGGGCAGGGTTGGAAGGGGGGATGCGCAGAGCTACTGCATCTTCGTGGATACCTCGCCCTCTGCGCGGGAAAAGGGGCAGGATATGGTGAAGAGTGAAAATGAGAGGCTGCAGCTCCTTGTGCGGACCGTGGACGGATTTGAGATAGCGGAGGAGGACCTGAAGATGAGGGGGCCGGGGGATTTCTTCGGCATCAGGCAGTCAGGCGACATGGATTTTCGCATAGCTGATATTTATGGGGATGCGGACATGCTGACAAAGGCAGCGTCGTTTGTGAAGGGGATTAAGAGGGAGAGGTTTACGGAGATAGCCGGAGGGCTCAGCGTGGGCAATAAGGGGCTTGCCCTGCAGCTTTAAGCGGCGCGGCGGATTATATATGCAAAGGGCGGACTGTTAGAGGCAAGGGCATTTAGCCTAAGTTTAAAAAGCCGCTTTTCCTTGACTTTAGTCCGCTTAACAACTATGATAAGGCATTAGCTGCTTTAATGTGCGCTAAGGACATAAAGGCGGCATTTTATCGTGATTTCCACAAGAAAGGAGAAATTCGCACATGGCAAATTCAGCAGAAGTAAACAGGATGTGTCCGGTGGCCCAGGGCGTGGGGCACGGAGCCGCTCCTATACCAGAGGAGGCAAAATGGGTAAAGGTTAAGGATGTAAAGGATATTTCCGGATATACTCATGGCATAGGTTGGTGCGCACCACAGCAGGGAGCCTGCAAACTGTCACTGAATGTAAAGGACGGCGTTATAGAGGAGGCACTTGTTGAGACCATAGGCTGCTCAGGCATGACACATTCTGCCGCTATGGCGGCTGAGATACTTCCCGGCCGTACAGTGCTGGAGGCACTGAATACTGACCTCGTGTGCGATGCCATAAATACGGCAATGAGGGAGCTCTTCCTGCAGATAGCCTATGGTCGCTCGCAGAGCGCATTTTCAGAAGGCGGCCTGCAGATAGGGGCGGGCTTAGAGGACCTGGGCAAGGGCAGCCGCTCCATGATAGGCACCATGTATGGCACAAAGGAAAAGGGTCCCCGCTATCTGGAGATGACAGACGGCTATGTGACCGAGCTGGGGCTGGATGAGAATGACGAGATAATAGGCTACAAATATGTGAATTTCGGGAAAATGATGGACTTAATAAAGGACGGCAAGGATCCGAAGGAAGCCCTGGAAAGCGCATCGGGACAGTACGGGCGCATGGCAGATGCAGTGAAGACCATAGACCCCAGAAGAGAGTGATATAAGGAGGAAAATAGATATGGCGCTTTTTGAATCATACGAGAGAAGGGAAAAGCAGATCCTTGCAAAGCTGGCAGAGTATCAGATATCTTCCATAGAGGAGACTGCTGAGATAACTAAGGCAAAGGGCCTGGACGTATACAAGATGGTAGAGGGCATACAGCCCATCTGTTTCGAGAATGCCAAGTGGGCATATACAGTGGGGGCCGCCATTGCCATAAAGAAGGGCTGCAAAAGGGCGGCGGATGCAGCCGCGGCCATAGGAGAGGGCCTGCAGTCCTTCTGCATACCCGGTTCCGTCGCCGACAGGCGCAAGGTCGGCATAGGCCATGGGAATTTGGGCAAGATGCTGCTTGAGGAGGACACGGAGTGCTTCGCCTTCCTTGCGGGGCACGAGTCCTTTGCGGCCGCAGAAGGGGCCATAGGCATAGCTGAGAAGGCAAACAGGGTCAGGAAGCAGCCCCTTAGGGTCATATTGAACGGCCTCGGCAAGGATGCGGCTCAGATCATATCCAGGATAAATGGCTTCACATACGTGGAGACCGAATATGACTATTTCACAGGGGAGCTGAAGGAAGTATTCCGCAAGTGCTATTCCAAGGATGCTGCCAGCCCCAGGGCAAAGGTCAACTGCTACGGCGCAAACGACGTGCAGGAGGGCGTGGCCATCATGTGGCACGAGAACGTGGACGTATCCATCACAGGAAATTCCACTAACCCCACCCGTTTCCAGCACCCCGTGGCCGGAACCTACAAGAAGGAGAGGGTAGAGGCAGGCAAGAAGTACTTCTCTGTGGCCTCAGGCGGTGGCACGGGCCGTACTCTCCATCCCGACAATATGGCGGCTGGCCCCGCTTCCTACGGTATGACGGACACCATGGGCCGTATGCACTCAGACGCACAGTTCGCAGGTTCTTCTTCAGTTCCTGCCCATGTGGAGATGATGGGCCTCATAGGCGCAGGCAATAACCCTATGGTGGGCATGACCGTGAGCGTGGCCGTCAGCATAGAAGAGGCCATGAAGGCCTAAGGGCTTAAGCACTGCGTTACATAAAAGAATAATCAGGCTATTTCTGGCCACGGTCCTGCAGGATAAATGTGGAGGAGCGTGGCCAGTTTTGCATTTAAGAGGCTATCCTTTCAGGATGGCCATAGAGCCGGCGGCGTAGAGGGAAGAGATGGAATTATCTATGGAAGTGGTGGCCGTACTGCAGGAGGCCATCAGGTATGCAAGGTCAGAGCGCATGGAGTATGTCACTCCGGAGACAGTGCTTTTCGTTCTGCTAGGGGGGAGCAGCGCCCAAAGGAAAGAGGCGGATGGCGAAAAGGCGCTGGTCCACTTCGATTTAGCCGAAAGGGTTTTTTTGGAGGCATTTAATAATTGCGGCGGTGACGGCAGGCTTTTAAGGAAGGAGCTTGGGGCCTATCTTTCAGATAATATCGAGAGGATTAAGGAAAAAGAGGACAGGGAGACTGAATGCAGCAGCCTGTTTAATGAGATGCTCTCTGTCGCCGCAAGGAGCGCCTACAGCAGCGGCAGCACCGAGGTGTATGTGAGGCATCTCATTAGGGGACTATGGAGCCTGGATGACTGCTATGCCGTATATTTCCTAGAAAAGCAGGGCATTACAGAGGCCGACATGCTGCAGGAGATGGGGATGTCGGAAGGCACGGCGGCAGGGGCTGTTAATTCAGATGACGGGGAAGAGGACAGTAGAGAGGACGCCGCAGGCATAGCGATGTACGCCCCCTGCTTAAATGAGACCCTGAAGGACGCAAACCCGCTGATAGGCAGGGAAGCGGAGCTGGAGCGCACCATACAGATACTCTGCAGGAAGGAGAAGAATAACCCCCTGCATATAGGGGAGCCGGGTGTTGGGAAAACGGCCCTCACGTACGGCCTTGTACAGCTGATAAAGGAGGGCAGGGTGCCGGATGCCATTAAAGGGGCAAAGGTCTTCAGCCTGGACTTAGGGAGCCTCCTATCAGGGACCCAGTACAGGGGCGACTTCGAGAAGCGTTTCAAAAAGGTGCTTTCTGCCATATCCAAGGAAGATAAGCCTATTATCTACATAGATGAGATACACAGCCTCTCAGGCGCAGGCGCAGTGGGGGAGAGTTCCTTCGATGCGTCGAATATGTTAAAAACCTATCTGTCCGAAGGGCATTTAAGGTTCATAGGCGCTACCACCTTTGAAGAATATAAAAAATACTTCGAGAAAAACAAGAGCCTCACGCGCAGGTTCCAGAATGTGGAGATTAAGGAGCCTGGTGAAGATGAAACTGTCGAGATTTTACGGGGCCTGAAGGAAAAGTACGAGGACTTCCACGGCGTAAGCTATGAAGAGGGCGTACTGGAGTATGCCGTTAGGATGAGCTCCAAATACATACACGAGAGGTTCCTCCCCGACAAGGCCATAGACCTTATTGACGAGGCCGGCTCCTATAGGAAGCTGCACCCTTCTGACGGGGAAGGGAAGAGAGTGGACAGGGCTGTCATAAATGAGATACTTACGAAGATCTGTCGGGTGCCCATAGAGACCGTGGAGACAGAGGACGCTGAAAAGCTTAAAACGCTGGAGGAGAGGCTGAAGCAAAAGGTATACGGGCAGGATGAGGCAATAAAGGAGGTCGTGAATGCGGTTAAATTCTCTAAGGCGGGACTATTGGAGGAGAATAAGCCTCTTGCGAGCCTCCTCTTTGCGGGTCCTACAGGTGTCGGAAAGACGGAGATAGCCCGCCAGCTCGCCATAGAGCTGGGAGTGAAGCTCATACGGTTCGACATGAGCGAATACGTGGAGAAGCATGCCGTTGCGAAACTGATTGGCGCTCCCGCAGGCTATGTGGGATATGAGGAAGGGGGGCTCCTTACGGAGGCCATAAGGAAGAGCCCTTCCGCAGTGCTTCTCTTAGATGAGATAGAAAAGGCGCATGCGGATATTTTCAATGTGCTTTTGCAGGTAATGGACTATGCTACGCTTACCGATAACCAGGGGAGGAAGGCTGACTTCAGAAATGTTATCATAATTATGACATCAAATGCCGGAGCCAGCCGCATAGGCAGGATGGGCATAGGCTTTAAGAGCGAAAAAGAAGACAGCGGCGCAATAATGGAGGAGGTAAAGAGGCTCTTCCAGCCGGAATTCCGTAACCGCCTGGACAGGACTGTCGTATTTAAGGGCATGGACGACGCCATGGCAGGGCTCATAGTGGATAAAAAGCTGCGTGAGCTCTCGGAGCAGCTTAAGGCCAAAAAGATAGAACTGACGGTAGATGAGAAACTAAAGGAGCTCGTGAAAAAAAGGGGCATAAGCGCAGAATACGGCGCAAGGCAGCTGGACCGGGTGATAAGGAGCGGCATAAAGCCGCTTTTCGTTGACGAGCTCCTCTTCGGGAGCTTAAAGGATGGGGGAAAGCTTTCTCTCACGGTCAGTAATGGGGAGTTTGCGGTGGAGAAGGTGGAAGGTGGGCAATAAAAGCTGTATTGTAATAAGGAATTGTTTTTGGTATAATGCAGAACGCCTTATATATTGTGCGCAACTGTTTTTGGGTAATGAACTAAGGAACTGCGCTAACAGAAGCATTAATGCCAAAAGCAGGCATTTTCTAAATCTGTTTGTTATTAGACATTATGAAGGAGGACGATATGGAACACCATTTCAAGACTAAGGGAGTATGTGCGAGGGAGATACATTTTGAGCTGGACGGTGAAAATAAGGTGCATAACGTGCGTTTTGACGGCGGCTGCAACGGAAATTTAAAGGCCATAGGCCTTTTGGTGGAAGGGCTGCCGGCATCGGAGGTAGCAGAGAAGCTTAAAGGCAATATCTGTGGCGTGAGGAGCACTTCATGCGCGGACCAGTTTGCCAAGGCGCTGCTGGAGGCTACTGCATAGAAGGGCAAGGGGAGGCACCGGCAAATATTTTTTCGGGGCGGCAGGCTCATGGCAAATAATAAGAAAAACCTGACTATCATATATGCGGCAGTACAGTTCTCGTACTGGTTCCTTTTTGGGGCGGTAAATAATTTTGCAAGTGTTTACCTGCTGTCTTCCGGCTTCAAGAATACTGCCATAGGCTTAGTGGCGGCATTGGGCTGCTCTTTTGCGGTGCTGCTGCAGCCCCTCATAGCGTCTTATGCAGACAGGGACGACAGCCCTTCCTTAAAAACCATCATCATTTTTATAGATGGGCTCATACTTTTCATAGGGGCGGGGCTTTTCCTTGCCTTTGGCGGGAGCATGCTCATAAACGGGCTTCTCTTTCTTTTGGCCATACTTCTTACCCAGGTGATGACGCCCCTTATTAATGCCCTGGGGACTGAGAGCATAGGGCAGGGAAATACTCTCAATTTCAGCTTTGCGAGGGCCTTTGGCTCCATAGGCTATGCAGTGATGTCATATACTCTGGGCTATATGGTGGAGCTATATGGGGCTGTATCTGATCCGGTCTGCATATCGGCCATTGCCGCAGTGCTCTTTATCCTGGCTTTTTTCTATCCTTTTAGAAAGATCAGGAAAGGTGCAGAGCATTCAGCCGCCCAAGCCGGGGAAGGGGCGGATATTCCGGAAAGCCTTAAAAAAGTGGAGGAAGACAAGGGTTTCTTCCGTAAGTACAGAAGCTTTGTATTTTCGCTTTTCGGCTGTGTGCTGATCTACATTAGCCATATCTACCTCAATAATTTCACATATCAAATAGTAGTCTCCAAGGGCGGGAACAGCGAGGAAATGGGAACGGCCATGGCCATAGCCTCTGCATCCGAGCTCATAGTCATGTTCATTTTTCCCTTAATGCTAAGGAAAAAGGGTCCGGCATTCTGGTTCAGGCTGTCAGGTGTATTCTTCACGCTTAAGGCGCTTGGGACCTTCCTTGCGCCCAATATGGGAGCATTCTTTGCCGTACAGGCATTCCAGCCCATGGGTTGGGGGCTACTCACCGTAGCAAGCGTATTCTATGTGGACTCCATAATGGATGAGAGGGACAAGATAAAGGGGCAGGCCTATATGACCATGTCCTACTCAATAGGAAATGTGCTTGGCTCTTTAAGCGGGGGAGTCCTGCTCGATATGTGGGGGACGCAAGGCATGCTGATAGCGGCCATTATAAGCGGCCTCATAGGGACGGTGGTAGTTATGGCGAGATAGTAAATCCCCATGCCGCACGATGTTCGGCACTGCGATAAATAAAAGTACGATTGCTTTTTTTAGGTGCGAAAAAGCATTGAGTATTCTCCAGTTCTTTAGGAGGTGAGCTGCTGATGGAAGTAAGGGAGAGGCTTGCGGCGGTCCGCAGGAAAATGAAGGAAAATGGCCTTACGGCATATTATGTTAACGATTCTGATTTCCACCTTTCGGAATATGTGGGGGATTACTTCAAGGTAAGGGAATTCCTGTCAGGGTTTACGGGCTCCAACGGCATTATTTTGATTATGTCCGACATGGCGGGGCTCTGGACTGACGGGCGCTACTTTGTGCAGGCCGAGAGGGAGCTTGAAGGCAGCGGGATAAGCCTTTTTAAGATGGGCGAAGAAGGCGTGCCCACCGTCCTTGAATTTCTGGAGGAGAAGCTGGGGGCGGGCGATGCCCTGGGATACGACGGGAGGACGGTATCTGCGGCTTTCGGGAAGAAGCTTAAGAAGCTCTCCAAGAAGAAGGGATTTAAAATAAATCCGGGGCTGGACCTGTCCGAGGGCATTTTTGATAGGCCGCCTTTGCCCTCCGGCAGGGCTTTCGTGCTGGGGAAAGAGCTTTCTGGGGAGACGGTTTCAGAGAAGCTTGAAAAGCTCAGAAGTAAGCTCAATAAGGAAGGAGCGGATGCGCTTTTCCTGTCCTCTTTGGACGACATTATGTGGCTATTCAATATAAGGGGGGCCGACATAGCCTTTAATCCCGTGGCCTTGAGCCATGCCTTCATAAGCGTTGACAGGGCCGTCCTTTTCATACAGGAAGGGGCAGTTAATGGGGAACTTAGGGAAGCTATGGCTGAAGCGGGAGTAGATATAGCGCCCTACCTTGAGACAGAGCTCCGCCTTATTTTCTATATTTATGAAACGGAATACTTGGTTGACATAAAACGAAAAGGCGGGAAGAAGCCTAAAAAAGAGCATAAAAAGATAGAGGGCAAAAAGTCCGGCATAAGCCTCGGAAAGGAAAAGGGCGGCAGATCCGGTAAGAAGGGGAGGATCAGGATATTAGCTGACAAGGAAAAGGTGAGCTATTCCCTGTACAGGACGCTTAAAAAACATGCCAAAGTGCATTTCAGGCGCAATATCACAGAGGAGATGAAGGCCGTCAAGAATGAGGTGGAAATAGGGCATATAAAGAAGGCATATTTTGAGGATAGCCTTGCGCTGACAAGGTTCATACATTATTTTTTGACAGACAGGGAAAAGCCTCTGCCTGCCAATACGGATCAGGGAGAGGGATTGCAGGGCGGAAGAAAGGCGGAAGGGCAAAAGCCGCGAAAGAAATGGACAGAGTGGGACATATCTGAAAAGCTGGAGGAATATAGGAAAGGGATAGATGGATACTTAGGCCCTTCCTTCACGACCATAAGCGCATACGGCCCAAATGCTGCCATGATGCACTACGAGCCGTCTAAGGATAATCCTGTCGAAATAGGGGATGAAGGCATGCTCCTTATCGATTCAGGGGGACAGTATATGGGCGGCACGACTGACGTGACGAGGACTTTGATACTAGGCGGGATAAGCGCGGAGGAGAGGCATGCATTTACGAGGGCGGCCTGCGGAATGCTGTCCTTACTCAATGCGAAATTCCTAAAGGGCTGCACGGGCAGGAATCTCGACATACTAGCAAGGGCCGGCCTATGGAATGAGGGAATGGACTATAAGTGCGGCACGGGGCACGGCATAGGCTATATGCTGAATGTCCATGAGGGCCCCCAGGGCATACGATGGAAGCAGACAGAGAATGAGGCGGCGCTTGAAGCGGGCATGCTCATATCTGATGAGCCCGGAGTCTATAGGGCCGGAAAATACGGCATTAGGACAGAGAACGTACTTCTCGTAAGGGATGACATGAAAACGGAGGACGGGCAGTTTTTATCATTCGAGAACCTCACCATAGTTCCCATAGACCACAGGGGAATGGACCTTGAAGAAATGAGCGCTGCGGAAGTTAAGCAGTATAGGGAGTACCAGGGAGCCGTATATGAAGGCCTTAGCCCATATTTAAATGAGGATGAGAAAGAGTGGCTTAAGGAATATGCGGGGCTTAAAGAGCAAAGTGTAGACAGATGACAGGGCGGGTTTTAAGAAAAAGGGGGATATAATGGGCGAACCGATAAGAAAAGTGGACCTGCATGGCTTAATGCGGGAAGATGCCATAAAACGCATTGAAAAGGAATTAGCGGGCACGGATTCCGGCACCTACCGCATAGAGCTCATCCATGGCTTCCACAGTGGCACGAGCCTTAAGGATATGATAAGGGAGGAATACGCATACGACCCCAGGATAAAGAGGGTGGCGCCGGGGGACAATATGGGCATAACCGTGCTGGTGCTGAGGGATTTTTAATTTGCCACAATGCAATTCAGAGTTTATAATCTGTAAGTGGAATACTATAGTAAATGGCTTTTGAAGGCATTGGGAAAGGGGGATAGGCAGAATGTATCTCAATGAGAATAAGGATGGAAATAAGGTGGTCTTAAAGCTGGTGGGACGGCTGGACACTGAATCATCTCCTGACTTTGAAAAGAGGGCCAAAGGAATTTCCTCAGATATAAAGAAGCTGACTGTGGACATGGAGGAAGTGGAGTATGTGTCATCGGCAGGCCTCCGTACGCTTTTAGCGGCACAGAAAGCCATGGAAAAAAAGGGCGGGAAAATGGTGGTAGCAAACCCCGGAGAGGTAGTGAAAGAAGTATTTGACATTACTGGCTTTAATGAGGTCTTAAATATAGATTATGGAGAATAAATATGGAACTCGCCTGATTATGAGCTGATAAGCAGACAGTCCACTGTTGTGGTATGTATGCCGTTAAGGAACTGTAGCAGAATTACTTAGTCAGTTGGCGCAGGATGACTAAGTTAATTCGCTACAGGTTCTAAGATGGGGACAGAAAGAGGATCATATATGAGGACGGATGTCATAGTTATAGAAAACAATCAGGAGGGCAGGGAGAAGGCCCTCAATGCTATAGAAGGCATGGCTGACGTGAGCGGTTTATCAAAGAAGAACAGCCTGTACTTAAGGCTTTTGTCGGAAGAGGCCCTGGGGCTTATCTATGCATTGGCAGGGCAGTACAAGGCGTATTTCTGGGGGGAGCAGGACAGGGATGAGTACAGCATTCTCGTGGAGGCTGTGATAAAAGACGGCACCGCCCATAAACTGGAGAAAGTGGCTACTGTTAGTGAGGTAGAGAAAGAAAATGGCATAATGGGGAAGATAAGGCTTATCTACAGGAACCTCCTGCTGACAGGCAGCCTTATAGAGGGCAGGGGCTTAAGGCCTGATAAGATATGGTCCTTAAAAACTTACAGGGATAGTATTGAAAAAAGTGATGAAAGGGCAGATGAGGCCAGGGGAGAGCTGGAAAGATCCGTTGTCAGCAGGCTTGCCGATGATGTGACGGTATCCGTCATGGGCGATAAGGCAAGGATGGTCATATACAAGAAATTTGCTTGAAGCACCCGGTACAGTGAGTAGGCACATAAAAGCCGTCAGACAGTAGCAGCTGTCCGGCGGCTTTTTGTGCCTGCCGTTTTTTTGCAATACGAATTGACAGTTTGGGGAGATTATATATATACTATTTCCTTGTGTGTAAATAAGCAAAGCCACTCGTATACATAGATAGGAGACTGATTGCATGAAAAAAAATATATTTAAGAAGCTGCTGCTCTCTATGACGGGAGCTATCACCGGCTGTATGCTTTTTGGGACTACTGCCTTTGGCGCTGTAGTAGTGCTGGACCCCGGACACGGAGGGGCGGGCACGGCGGGCGCAGGGGCCATATATGCGCCCTTCATGGAAAAGGTCCTGACCCTGGATGTGGCAAATAAGGTAAAAAGCGAGCTGGAGGCCGCAGGCGTCACAGTTAAGATGACCAGGTCTTCTGACGTCGAAATGTCGCTTCCGAACAGGGCCATATTTGCGAAGTCGGCGGGGGCAGACCTCTTTATAAGCCTGCACTTCAATGCATCGGGACCCCATGACAAGACAGGAACCGAGGTCTGGACATCCTCATTCGGGCAATTCTTTACTACAGGCTACCATCTGGGGAAGTCCATACTGACTGAACTAAGCGCCCTGGGCTTACAGAGTAAGGGCGTTAAGACCAAGCTCGGAAGCCAGGGGGATTACTATGGCGTGATACGCTATGGGACAGGGCTTGGCATGCCAAGCATCATAGTTGAGCACTGCTTTTTAGACCATCCTTATGATAGGTCCATTCTGTCTTCAAAGGGGACAGCGGCATTTGCGCATGCCGACGCCACGGGGATACTTAATTACCTGAAGTCAACGGGTGCAAGCCTTGGCGGCGGGGCGGCCGCGGCAGAGACTCATGCGGAAACACCAGCTGCAGAAACTCCTGCTGAAACACCGGAGGCAGAGACTCCCGCAGAAACTCCGGCCGCAGAAACTCCGGCCACAGAAACTCCGGCCGCAGAAACTCCGGCCACAGAGGCTCCCGCTGCAGAGACGTCAGATACGAAGGCCGCTGAGCCCTCTGCAGGTGCAGGGGTCTCCAAGACCAAGTATGGCTGTCCTGTGGATGCGGCGGGAAATGTGACATATACGGACGCAGGCGGCACATCCATCACATTTACAGCCGCAGACTGGCAGTGGCTATTAAGCAACTGGGCGTATACGGGGGATGCGGAGTACCAGCTGCATACGCTGCCTGCCGCTGACCTAAAGACCTTACTCGACAACCACAAGTCAGGGAAAATCTGAGATTGACAGAATTCAAGGAGGCAACGATGGAACAATTCTTAAGTACAGTAGAAACTGTCAACGGCGCAGTGAATGGCTTCGTATGGGGATTACCCATGCTTATACTCCTGGTGGGGACGGGCATACTCATGACCATACTTACGGGAGTGTTCCAGATAAGCCACATAGGGCACTGGTGGAAAAGTACCATAGGCGGAATATTTACGGATAAGCATGTGACAGCCCATACTGCAAAGGAGGACAGGCAGATAACCCAGTTCCAGAGCCTCTGCACGGCACTGGCCGCAACCATAGGTACGGGCAACATAGCAGGCGTGGCGGCCGCCATAGTGTCTGGCGGGCCGGGAGCCATATTCTGGATGTGGATAGTAGCCTTTTTCGGCATGATGACGAACTTCTCAGAAAACGTGCTGGGCATATATTACAGGAGGAGGAATATGCACGGCGAATGGTCCGGCGGGGCCATGTACTACTTGAGGGACGGCCTTGGCGCCAAACCGGGCTTCAAGGCAGTGGGGGCGGTTCTTGCAGTGTTCTTTAGCATATTCTGCGTGCTGGCCTCCTTTGGCATAGGCAACATGAGCCAGATAAATTCCATCTCGGCAAATATGAACTCTGCCTTCCATGTGCCGCCCATAGTGACGGGCATAGCCCTCATGGTATTCGCAGGCCTTGTCATAGTAGGCGGATTAAAGCGCATAGCCACTGTCACTGAGACATTGGTGCCCTTTATGGCGGTAATCTATATCCTGGGGGCCCTGGCCGTGGTCATTGCCAATATAGGGCAGGCAGGCGCTGTTTTTGCCTCTATTATAAAGGGAGCTTTCGGCCTAAAGGCCGTAGGCGGCGGCATAGTGGGGAGCGGCGTAGCCATGGCAGTGCAGTGGGGGATGAAGAGGGGCGTTTTCTCCAATGAGGCGGGCCTTGGCTCCTCTGTCATGGTCCACTCCAGCTCAAATGTGAGAGAGCCCGTCATACAGGGCATGTGGGGCATATTCGAGGTCTTTGCCGATACCATAATAGTCTGCACGCTGACAGCCTTTGCGGTGCTTTCCAGTGGCCTAGTGGACCTGAATACAGGAGAGGTGCTTACAGAACAGGTCTCAACAGCCCTCGTGGCTGAGGCCTTCTCCACCCTCTTCGGGCCTGCAGGGGCAAGCTTCATAGCCATAGCCATACTCCTCTTTGCCTTTTCCACAGTCCTGGGCTGGAGCCAGTACGGCTCCAAGGGATTCGAGTACCTCTTCGGCACGAAGGCGGTAAAGATATACCAGGTAATTTTCGTTATATTCATAGTGGTGGGAGCGACCATGGACCTCTCTTTGGCCTGGGACCTCTCCGACACCTTCAATGGCATGATGGCCATACCCAACCTCGTCGGAGTGCTGGCCTTAAGCGGCACGGTGATGAAGATCACAAAGAACTATGTGGACAGGAAGATAAAGGGCAAGGAAGTGAAGCCCATGCTCTCCGCGCTGGAGGACATACAGGAGCAGCATGAGAAGGAAATCTGATTTTATTGACTTTTAAGTGGCGGTTTTGTATAGTTGGTCATAATTATATTCAGAATCCCCTATCCACACTGGGCAAAATTTGGTTTCCAGTCTTAAAAGCAGTCGGAAACTAACTTTTGCCCTGTGTTTGGGAGGCGGTTCATATTTATATGCAAAGGGGTTCTGAAGAGTAAGGCTTAGTTAGATGTTTCCACAGGCTTTTCAAAAAGGAATTTGAGATGGGAGATTTAGTCAGGATTGCCCTGGATGCCATGGGCGGGGACCATGCCCCTTTGGAAACTGTCATGGGCGCTGTCGATGCTGTAAATACCAGGTCCAATGCCATGGTATATCTGGTGGGGAAGAAGGACATTATAGAGAATGAGCTCTTAAAGTATTCTTATCCCAAGGACAGGATCAAGGTGGTTCCGGCCTCAGAGGTAATAGAGACAGGAGACCCTCCGGTCATGGCCATTAGGCGGAAGAAAGACTCGTCCATGGTGGTGGGACTTAATCTCGTCAAAAATGGTGAGTGCGATGCATTTGTATCGGCCGGCAGTTCCGGGGCCATACTTGTCGGAGGGCAGTTCATAGTGGGCAGGATAAGGGGGGTGGAAAGGTCGCCCCTCGCGCCGGTATTC
>JAGBNO010000097.1 GCA_017634355.1 Lachnospiraceae bacterium | reverse complement strand
CCAGGACGAAAGCCCCCCTGGACTTGACCTCCACTATGTTGGAGAGGGTCTTTGGAAATAGCGCATTCTGGGTCGCAACAGCGGCTACCAGAGTGCCGTTCTCTATGAGGGAAATGGTGCCGTGCTTCAGCTCTCCGGCGGCATAGGCCTCTGAGTGTACATAGGAGATTTCTTTCAATTTAAGTGAGCCTTCCATGGCTATGGCATAGTCTATGCCGCGCCCTATGAAGAATACGTCCTTAGCCCCCGTATAGCGGTTTGCGAATCGCTGTATCCGCTCCTTGCCGCCAAGGAGAAGCTCTATCTGCTCAGGGAGCTTCTTGAGGTCTGATATATAATTAGTGAGAGCTTCCTTAGTAATTGCAGAGCGCGTATATGCAAATTTAAGGGCTATGAGATACAGGGCTATGAGCTGGGCGCTGTAGGCCTTGGTAGTGGCGACGGATATTTCAGGCCCTGCCCAGGTATACATGACCCAGTCGGCCTCCCTCGCTATGGAGGAGCCGACAACATTTACTATGGCGAGAACCTTGCAGCCCATGCTGCGGGCAACTCTCAGAGCCTCAAGGGTGTCGGCTGTCTCTCCGGACTGGCTGATGACGATCACAAGGTCATCCGGACTGATCAAGGGATTCCTGTATCGGAATTCAGAGGCAATGTCCACATCGACAGGTATCCTCGCCATGCCCTCCAGCACATAGCGTCCCGTAACTCCGGCATGGTAGGCAGAGCCGCAGGCCACTATGGATATCTTCTTTATGTCGCGGATTTGTTCGTCCGACATCTTTAATTCTTCTATGACTACATCATTTCCGGAAATCCTGGGGCTCAGGGTATCCCTTACGGTCTTTGGCTCCTCGTAGATTTCCTTTAGCATGAAATACTCATAGCCGCCCTTTTCTGCGGCATTGGCATCCCATTTGATCTCAACGGGCTCCTTTTTTATTTCCTCCATGTCGGCATCAAAGAAGCGCATGCCGTCACCGTTTAATATGGCTATCTCTTCTTCGCCTATGTAATAGACCTGTCTCGTATATTTTAGCAGGGCAGGCACGTCTGATGCCAAGAAGCTGCCCTCAGTGGCAATTCCGGTAACAAGTGGGCTTGACTTCCTTGCGGCATATACCTCACCGGGATGGTCTGCAAATATGACCCCTATGGAATAGGAACCCTCTATCCTATGTATGAGGCGGGAAATGGCCTCCAATGGGTCTCCTTTATAATAATAGTCCAGAAGCTGCGGGATGACCTCCGTATCCGTGTCGGACTGGAAGGCATATCCGCGGCTCATAAGCTTGTTCTTAAGAGGCAGATAATTTTCTATAATGCCATTATGGACCACCGCAATAGTGCCTGAGGTGTTTAAGTGGGGATGGGCATTGGCGTCAGAGGGTTCCCCGTGCGTAGCCCAGCGCGTGTGCCCTACACCGGCGTTCCCCGGCATGGTCTCTCCCCCGTGGGTAAGCTCTTCCAGAACCTTCAGCCTTCCCGTGGATTTGACCATGTTTATCTTCTCGCCGTCATAAACCGCCATGCCGGCGGAATCATAGCCTCGGTACTCCAACTTTTCGAGACCGTCCAATATGATGGGGGCAGCCTGACGTTTGCCTACATAGCCAACTATGCCGCACATAAATTATTACCTCCTCTATAGCCCTTCAGCATTCTTCCCATACCCGGCTTCCAGATTGTCCGGCACGTCTGTGAGGTCCCAGTAGCGCTTCCAATACTCCGGGTTCATCGTATATTTGAGTATGGCTTTCTTCTTTAGCTTATTGTATTTCTTTCCAAGCTTAAATCCCCTGTAGCGGGCCATGCAGTGTATTAAAAATTTGGGAATTAAATAGAATTTACCCTGTGAAAGCAGGTAATTTATGCAGCCCCGGACCAGCTTTCCGCCTTCCTTACCTACGGGGAGGCTGTCAAAAATGCCGGGGTAGTTCGCCTGCGATACTCCCAGGTCGAAATTCCTGTGGAATTGCTGGGAGGCTGTATAGTCGTGGGAATGCTGCACCAGAGCCTTTGAGGCATAGTAGATACTCTTGCCTCTCTTTACGGCTTCTGCCGCAAATATCATATCTTCATTGAAAATAGCGGGAGAGATAAACCCGCCCTGCTCCTCAAAATCCTTTTTCCTGTAGCAGGCGCAGACATCAGAGCAGAAATAAGTTTTGATGCCCGTCTCGTACAGGGTTCCGGAGTTTTGAAGCCTGTCCTCTTCAGGATAATTGAATATGCGGTTATACTTTTCTATAGGGCTTGCAGTATCTGAAGCGACCTGGCGGGCGTAGCTTACAGCTACTTCGGGATTTTTCATGGGCGACAGCAGTTCAGAAATGAGATGTGAGTCTAAGGGTAAGGCATCCTGTGTCATAAAGAGGATATAGATGGCAGAAGAGTACTCCGCCGCCTTATTGCGGGTACGGCCATGGTCGAATTCCAGCTTTGAGAGGTGGTGTATCTCCACATTGGGATTATTATCCAGGAATCTGGTGCCATAGAGGAGATTCCTTAAATACTTCTCCTCTGTGTTCATAATAATGATCTTGGTGGCAGGGATAGTCTGATCCTTTAGCCTCTCAAGTAAATCGAAAAGACGGCTATCGGGCTTATAGGTGAGAATAACTATATCTATGAGCGGTTTTCCCATTTACAGTCCATACCTCTGGCGGTCAGATTGAATCTTTCCGTCTATATCCTTTACCGCCTGTGAAGGAGTATATTCAGAGTCACCAAAAAGGAAGGAGTGGAACTTTATGACATTTTGCGCAAAGCCGTCGGCTACTACAGAACTTCCGGCTTTGCCCATATTTCCCGTGATCCTGTCAAAGGGAAAGCCGTCCTTATCGCCCAGCTTGAAAGTAGCGGCCCTTGCGGCATATTCCACGAGTTCTGCTTTAGTGAAACTGGTGCTGCAGAGGGGGAAGATGTCGTCAATAAGCTTATCCAGTGTATTTATGTCTGCGGCCATAGCTTTTTCAGCCACCTGAGTCAGCACAGTCCGCTGTCTCTCAGCCCGCTTGAAATCGTCCCCCTTTGTATATCTGATGCGGCAGTAGGAAGTGGCCTGCAGGCCGTTTAAGGTCTGCGGACCTGCCGCAGTGACATTTACTATATCGCCCTGCTTTATCCCTATGGCCTCAGCCGTGCCTATCTGGTAGTCATTCAGGAAATGTATCTCTTCCTCGGTGATATCCACCTGTATGCCGCCCAGGTCGTCTATGGTGTCAACCAAGGCTTTGAAGCCCACGGTGACATATTCGTCTATATCCATGTCCAGGTTGGTATTCAGCATCTGTATGGCCTGTTCAGGACCTCCTATGTGATAGGCCGCATTCGCCTTATTATAGGTATCATTGCCTATATTTAAATAGGTGTCCCTGAAAATAGAGCAGAGCTTGACCTCGCCGGTCGAATTATTTAGGGATGCCACCATTATGGTATCAGTTCTGGCGCCCTTGCCCAGGTTCGTATCCCTGGAGTCTACGCCGAACAGGGCTACATTGGTATAGCCGTCCATTTTCCAGTTGTCATTTTCCTTATCGTCTATCTGGGCCTGGACTTCGTCATTTACCTTGGCATTTACTACGCTCTTCTTGTTTCCCGTATCCGCAAGGTCCAGCCGGTAGACCACATAAAGTGCCACTACCAGCAGAAGAATCACTACTATTTCCAGCCCGAAGATTATGCGTCTCCGCCTCCTGCGGGCTTTTTTGCGGCTCATTTTTTTTGAGCCATGCCTCCTATTGGTTGCCATAATCTATGAATCACCGCCATTGATAATGTAACAGTAAAGACAGGTCATTGTAACAAAACTTGATTTCTGAATTGATAAAAAACTATCAGAAATAAACTTTTGCCCGTGCTTCTTTTCAACCGCATCTTGTCTTTTGATTCGGTGCAAAGCCTTTGCTTATGAGGGCTTGCGCCAAATCCATCAGTAAAAATAAGATTGAAACTAAGCACTGGGCGTAGGGTGCTGAATAGTTACAAAAATATTAAGTTATCTTTAAGGAAATATACCCTAAGTGCTGATATATGTCAAGGAAACAGCCACGGTATATGGAGCTTCAAAGAGCATACTCTGGCTTGTCAAAGCCTCTTCCATGTGGAGCGGGAGCAGAGTGCCAGCATGGGGAATATTTCCAGCCTTCCTGCCAGCATGTTAAAGCATATTATCAGCTTGGATAATGAGCTATACTGTGAGAAATTGCCAGTAGGGCCGACTAGGCCGAAGCCTGGGCCTATGTTGTTAAAGGTGCAGAGGACGGCAGAGAAATTGGTTTCGAAAGAGAACTCGTCCAGTGAAAGTATGAGGGTGCTGACTATTATAATGACCATGTAAGCGGCGAGGTATGAATTCGTATTGGTGATGACCTGCTCGTCCACGGTATGGCCGTTCACCCTCACTAGCTGCACCCTCTGCGGGTTTAATACGTGGCGTATGTTTCTGTGCAGCCCTTTCATAAGGAGGAGGAAACGGGCGCACTTAAGCCCGCCGCCGGTGCTGCCTGCGCTGGCTCCTATAACCATGAGCGCCAGGAGTATTGCCTTAGAAAAGCTGGGCCACTTGTCGAAATCCGTTGTTGCGTAGCCGGTAGTGGTTATTATGCTCCCAACCTGAAAAAAGGAATGGCGTAGGGTCTCTTCGATAGTAGGATAAAAGCCATGGAGATTCCAGGTGATGAGGAGCACAGAGCCCAGTATTATGCCGAGGTACATATGCAGCTCTTCATCAAAAAGCACTGCGGTAAATTTCTTAAGGATAAGGAGATAGTAGCAGCTGAAGTTCACTCCGAAAAGTATCATAAATACCGTAGTGACATTCTGGAGGTATGGACTGTAGCCCGCAATGCTGTCGGCCTTAACGCCGAATCCTCCTGTTCCGGCAGTGCCGAAGGCCGTGCAGAAGGAGTCGAATACAGGCATTCCGCCTGCCATAAGGAAGCCTATGTTCGCGACTGTCAGTATCACATAGAGGATGTAGAGGATCTTGGCGGTCTCTTTCATTTTTGGGACTATCTTCCCTACGCTTGGACCGGGGCTTTCAGCCCTAAGGATATGCAGGGTGAAGCCGCTGTCCCGCCCGCTGGTAGGCACTATGGCGAGGAGGAAGACGAGGACGCCCATGCCTCCTACCCAGTGGCTGAAGCTGCGCCAGAAGAGAATGCCCCTGGACAGGACCTCTACATTGGGCACTATGGAAGCTCCTGTTGTGGTGAAGCCTGAGACAATCTCAAAAAATGCGTCTACAAAATTTGGAATTTCGCCTGATATGCAAAAAGGAAGACAGCCTAAGAGGCTCATTACGATCCAGCATATAGCTGTGCTTACGAGTCCCTCCCTCGCATAAAATCTGCGATGGGCGCGCCGGGATATGGCAATGAGGAGGAGGGCTACAAGTATGGTTATACCTATGGTATAAAAAAAAGCGGTCGCTGCTTTATGCTCCCCATCGTGTAAGGATATTATGAGAGGGGGGATCATGAATACCGCTTCCATAAGCAGGATCTCGCCATTTATGCGAGATAGCATCTTATAATTCATAATTCAAAAATGTCTCCCAGCTGTCTTATTATGACCTCTCCGGCCGATACCACTACAAGAGAGTCGCCTATCTGATATCTGGAATCGCCGGATGGTATCTCTGTCCTGCCTTTTCTGGTAATACCTGCCAGCAGCACATTTTTTTTGAACTTAAGGGTCTTTAAAGGCTCGTTGCAGTGGGGGGTATTCTCATCTGCAATGAACTCTATGGCCTCTGCCTGGCCGTCAGCCACTGAGTGGACTGTAACTGCCGCCCCTACCAGGTTCTGCATGGCTCTGACATAGCGCACTATGGCGTTACAGCAAAGCTCCCTGGGGGAGATGATGCTGCCTATGGGGAGGGAAGAGAGGAGCTGCATGTTTTCGGCCCTGCCGAGTTTCGTGATGATCTGCGGAACCTTGCAGTGGGAGCCATAGAGGGACATAATAATATTTGCCTCGTCTACCCCCGTCATTGTCACGAAGGCATCGCAATTGGACAGGCCCTCCCGGTTTAGGAGATTCTGGTCGCTGGCATCCCCGTGGACCACTGTTGCGTTTGGCAGCAGGGCAGACAGCTCCCTGCAGCGCTTTTCATCGGACTCTATTATGTGTACGGACATATTAGTCTTTAGAAGTATTGTGGCCAAGTAGTTACTGATCCTGCTGCCTCCGGCAATGAGGACGCGCTTTGCGGGGTGCGGAATGACCCCTAGGCCGTGCAATAGTATGGTGAGGTTTTCCTGGGAGCCGGTGACAAAGATCCTGTCGCCCGAAGATAGGGTAAAGTTGCCTGAAGGTATGACGACTTCGCCGTTCCTTAAGACTGCACAGACCAGTATCTGGCAGCGGAATACCTGCCCTAAGCGGTGCAGCACCAGTCCGGAGAGTTTGCTGTCCTCATTTATTTTCAGCTCTACTATCTCCACATTGCCTCTGGCAAAGGTGTCCCTTTTTAAAAACCCCGGATATTTAAGAAGCCTGTTTATTTCCCTGGCCGCCATGAAGTCGGGGTTTACTATCATGGAAAGCGCAAAGGCCTGCCGCATAGACATGAACTGCGACGCATATTCGGGATTCTTTATACGGGCTATGGTGTGGAGCTTAGGGTTCATAAAATGCGCTGTCATGCAGCACAAGAGATTTAGCTCGTCATAGCCCGTCATGGCAATGAGGAGATCTGCCTCATTTACGCCGGCCTCCCTCAAGGTATCCATAGAGGCGCAGTTTCCCGCTATGCCCATGACGTCGAAGCTCTCCATGCAGGTTTCCAGTACCTGCGGCCTCAGATCTATGAGGGTGAGATCGTAACCCTCAGCTGAGAGATGTCTGGTAAGAGTAATTCCAACTTTTCCATTTCCTGCGATTAGTATTTTCATAATAATTAATATAACACTTTCAGTTGATTACATCAATTACATTTATTGCGCCGGGGAAAAAGTAGAAATATTTTAGCTATTCAGCACACCAGGCCTCGGAATATGCCTGAATACGAACATTCAGCCACATTCCATCCCTGTTTTTGCGGGCACTGAATAGTACAAATCATTGCTTTTGGCCCCGACTTCATTTATTATACTTAGGAACTATTACAGAATAAATCCAATTCCAGCACAGGAGTAAATAATCTGCCGTGGAATGGCAAGGTTTTTGATAACGCTGCGGAACATAGCCTGCTCAAAGGCACTGGCAATGGATTCAGATCATTTTAAGATCAGGAGGTTTACACATGAAGACTTATCCGCTCACGCCGGCTCAGAATATGCATTACCTTTGGATAAAGGACTATGGGACCGAACAGGTATCGGGGCTTAGCATAGTTTCTGCACCCAGGGTGGATGTGAAGTTTGACATACTGGAGAAATGCATAAGGGAAACATATAAGAGGAACGGCTGCCTGAGGGTGCAGTTCACGGCCCCTGACAAAAGAGGGAATATAGAGCAGTATTTGGTTCCAGTCGATACGGATATGGGGCCTATAGAACTTGTGGACCTGTCTGATATGGGGTGGCAGGAAGCCAATTACACCATGCAGAACTGGGCTTACGAAACTATGGACGGCGACGACATCCCTATGTGTATATTTAAGATGGTAAAGCTTCCCGGTGGCTACAACGGCATATTTCTGCACATGGACCACCGCCTCATGGATTCCAGCGGGCTTTATATGCTTATGGGCGATCTCTTCGGACTCTATGCCCATTATGCCGCGGGCAGGCCTATGCCGGAGGAGCCTGCGGACTTCGAGAAGGTATTGGTAAAAGACCTGGAGAAAGCCCTTAACCCCAAGAGGGCAGAGAAAGACAGGAAGTTCTGGATAGGGCAGCTGGACCAACTGGGGGAGCCGCTATACTCTGACATACAGGGACCAGGGGTTTTGGAAGAATCCAGGAAAAAGTTCAAGGATCCCGAACTCAGGGCGGCGGAATATGAAAAAGAAAACCTTTTTGTTGCAGTGAAGGACTACACGCTGGAGGCTAAACCCGCTGAGCGTGTGGTAGAATTCTGCCGCAACAGCAATATTTCGCCCACGAATCTTTTTCTTCTGACAATGCGTACCTATCTCTCCAAGGTAAATAATGGGCAGGAGGACATTACCATAGAAAATTTTGTTTCCAGGCGCTCTACTTCAGACGAATGGTCATCGGGCGGGAGCCGGACCATAACCTTTCCATGCCGGACGGTATTTAAGGCAGATATGGAGTTTATGGATGCGCTCCTGCAGATACAGAGGCTGCAGAACTCTTCCTATATGCACAGTAATTATGACCCTGCCCTCATAAGGGAAGAGATGAAGAAGCGTTACAATACGCCTGACAATACTACCTATGTGAGCTGTTACCTGACATACCAGCCCCTGTCCCAGGAGGCCAGCGGAGAGGGGCTTATGGGTGTGCCTTTTTATTTCAAATGGTTCGCAAACGGGGCGGCGACAAAGAAACTCTATCTCACAGTTTCGCACACCCATAGCGGTGAAATCGATTTCTCATATCACTACCAGACGGCCCATCTTACGGAACATGATGTGGAACTCATGTACTATTACATGATGCGGATAATGTTCAAGGGGATAGAGGAGCCTGGACTTACGCTGGGTGAGATCATGGCTGCGGTGTGAGCTGCGGTTCATCCCTTTCGACTTCGTGCCGCAGGATCTTTCTCGTGGCATTCTTTATAAACGGGTTCTTCCTTACGATGAGCCCTGTAATGCGGCGGTAGGTGGGCTGGTCTGAGTTATAATTGTCCAGTACCTTTTGCAGCTCTGCCCTTATATCGTCTTCGCCCATATTCTCCGTGAGCTCCTTTGAGGGGTAGATGCGGGCGGTAAGGGCATTGTTGTCGCCGGTCACGATTACCTCCTCCACAATGTCATTTAAGGCAAGCTTTGTCTCTATCTCTTCAGGCGAAATGTTCTCTCCGTTGGAGAGGATGATGAGGTTCTTGACCCGGCCGTTGATGAAGAGGTAGCCGTCTTCGTCTATATATCCCTTGTCGCCCGTATGGAGCCAGCCGTCTTTTAATGTGGCTGCTGTCTCTTCCGGCATCTCGTAATAGCCCTTCATCACGCTGCTGCCCCGTACAAGTATCTCGCCGTTTTCTATCTTTATTTCCACATTTGAGAGGGGACGGCCTATGGAGCCGGCTTTGTGCTCACTCACCCTGTTGGACGTGATGACAGGCGAACACTCCGACATTCCGTAGCCTTCCAGCACCATGATGCCATACTTTTCAAATTCGTCAATATAGAAGGGATCCAGATGTGCGCCGCCTGTGAAAATATGCTTCAGCTTCCCTCCAAAAACCTTCTGGCCCATTACTGCGGGCGGGATGGAGGGGTCGGCGGCCTTTAGCTTTTTATATATGGTTTCCAGCATGAGGGGGACCATTAGCATTACATCGGGCTTAAATAGCCCCATATTGCGGACCATGTGCATGTAGGAGTCATTTATGCAGATGACGGCCCCCATCCAGAAGCCCTGCAGCCAGTCCATGCAGAGGCAGAAGGCATGGTGTATTGGCAGAGTGCTTAAAAAAACCTTACCCGGCTCGACATCATATATTATGGCCTCGACGTTGGAGTACAGGTTTTCGTGCGTCAGCATGACGCCTTTACTCTTGCCCGTGGTGCCTGAGGTGTAGACCAGGGTGGCTATATCGTTTGCAGAAGGGATCTTGGCATCTTTGCCGCTTTTTCCTGCCTCTATGAGATGCTTCAGGTTTTTTTCTGTTTCTGAGTCTTCCTCGGTGAGGAAATACACGGCCCTGACTTTAGGGCAGGATTCTTTCATGGACTCCGCAAGGGGAGCAAACCTTTTCTCCATGAATACGCATGACGTATCGGAACGGTCTATGAGATTCAGGATGTCCTTTGGAGGCAGCCCTATCTCTACAGGTATGGCGGTATTGTCGCCGGTTGTGACGGCAAGATATGCCGCCATCCATTCTACGGAGCTTGCCCCGATAAGGGCAATGTGAGCGCCGGAGAAGCCTTCTTCTGCAAGACCCCGCCGGATTCCTGCAACCTTATCATTCAGGTCGGCGTAGCTGATTTCCTTAATGTCTTTTTTTTCGAGCCAGCGTATGGCGGGCAGAGAGGCGTATTCGCCGGCGCTTCGATTCCAAAGGGTGTAAATTGTCTTCTCCATCAAGCTTCCTCCATAAGTTCTTTCACGTAGGCGATTGCATCTCCAACGGTAGTGATGGTCTCAAGTTTTTCAGTATTTTCTTCGATGTTAAATTCTATGTCGAATTCATCCTCCAGTTCGCCGAGGAAGGTCATAAGATCCAGGGAACTGAAGCCCAGGTCCTCTCGAAAGCGCATGTTGTCATCCATTTCTTCGGCTTTTACGCTGCAGTACTGTTCTACTATTTTTTTGAATTTTTCTTCCATATACGTTATCTCCTGTTCCTGTCAAATGATAAGGGTTAAAGCCTCCTAAAGCCTGCCTGGCTCCAATGTCAATGATAGGTTAGTACCTTTTTGACTGCGGTGGCAAATTGTTCTGGATATTCGGATACGAATTGGTGCGTGCTGTTCGGAAACTTGAGGCTGTGGTACTCTGAGCCGGCATTATTCCTATACCAGTTTTTGAGATCTTTAGGGAAGAGTGATTTGGGGTCGGCATAGAAAAAGAAGAGAGGAATATCAATACTGCTGACCACATCCCTATTATCCTGCAGCCGCATAGAATCCGCCAAGGATTCCAGAACTTTTTCATTATCTGCCAGCAGCCTTTTTTTAATAATAAGGTTTTGGATTATATCTGGAAGCCTTGCGAGATGGGGGCTGACATTAACTGCAAATTTCTTGTAGCGCTGGAAAAAAGGCGCTTCTGCCTCGGAGTCCATTTTTTCTTTTGTATATTTCCCGTTTCCAAGCCCAAGATTCCAGCCACTGTCATTTAAAAGCTTTGGCGACATGTCGCAAAGGACCACATTTTTAAGGCCCTCGCTTCCATACATCCTGAGGTAATTCAATGCCACGCAGGCACCCATGGACCAGCCTACAAGCGTGATATTTCCAAGGGATAATCCGATAATGATTTCCCTTAGGTCGGATGATAGGGTCTCCATAGTCACATTTTCACCGGCCGCCTTTTTGCTTCCGCTGTGGCCCCTCTGGTCATAATAGATGCATCTCGCATAACTCTTGAGAAGAGAGGCGGGCTTTTTGAATACTTTTTTTGAACTGGTCCATCCGTGCAGCATGATAACAGTATCATGCCCTTGTCCCACATCCTCGTAGTTTAATTGTTCTCCGTTTTTCAAATTGAATAAAGCCATTTCTTTAGTAATTGCCTGCCTGGATAATTGGCAGGCGGGTCTTAGAGAAACCGTAAAAAAGGAAATCTCCTATACCGTCTTCCTCCTATCATTACATTATTGGCGCAAGAATGCTGCGCATCGTATCATAAATATTTAAAACAGGGTAAATTTTATCAGAAACGCCCTCATTTATCAATATAAGCCCTGAGGAGCTGTTCACAAATTACTTTTCAATCAGCTTGTCTTTTTCTCAGAATGTGCTGATCGAAAATGAGTTACAGGCCCATTTATGGGCCGCTCGCCTTATGCGCCTGATTTTTGGCCAGAGCACTCGAAGAAAAATACTGCGCATCTTTGAAAAGTTATTTAAGAACAGTTCCTAAGCGTACTGGCAAGAAGGCAGACATAAGAGGCTTGGATTAATGCCTCCTAGACATTCATAAGGTTCGTAAAAGCGGCTGTGGATAAGGAGGAAGAGAAGCATAAAGAAAACTATAAATAGGAAGGGAAATTAAAAAAAATTTTTTTAAAAAAGTTGTTGACAAAGTGGGAGGTGGGTGCTATTATATCCCTCGCACTGCCGATGAGGCAGTCGGGGGCAGGAAAAAAGCCCCGCAGCACCTTGACAGATGAACAGCAATGCAACCCCGAAATTCTTTTGGAAAAGATAAAAGAAATTTCGGAAAAAGCCCATATCCGAGAGGGTATGGCAATCATTCAATGAACGGATGAGATCTGGTTGAAGGAAGCGCTTATAAAGCAAAGACTGGCGCATCCGAGACTAGGTTCGTGACTTTTTATGAGAGTTCGATCCTG
>JAGBNO010000096.1 GCA_017634355.1 Lachnospiraceae bacterium | reverse complement strand
GTACATAATGCGCTGTATTTTTGTCCGAGAGGGCTGTTCAAAAATCAGGCGCATAGCGGGCTATGTAACTGATTTTTGAACAGCTCTATCGGGCAAAAAGACAAGCAGAATGTACAAGTTATTCTGTAACAGTTCCTAAGCTCAGCCCCCCAGATAGGCTTTCTGTACCCTTTCATCCTTTATAAGCTCTTCGCCGGTACCGCTTAATGTAATATATCCGGTCTCCAGCACATAAGCCCTCTTTGCTATGGCGAGGGCCCTTTTTGCATTCTGCTCCACGAGCAGCACCGTAGTCCCTTTGGAATTGATTTCCTCTATGATATGGAATATCTCCGACACCAGCAGGGGAGAGAGCCCCATGGATGGCTCGTCCATGAGGATAATGGAGGGTTTTGTCATAAGAGCCCTCCCCATGGCGAGCATCTGCTGTTCTCCGCCCGACAGTGTCCCCGCCGCCTGCTTTCTCCTCTCTTTTAGCCTGGGAAAGAGGGTAAAGACATATTCCATATCTTTGGCTATCTCTTCCCTGTCTTTACGGAGGTAGGAGCCCAGCACGAGATTCTCTTCAACAGACTGTTCCGCAAAGACCCTGCGGCCCTCAGGCACCTGGGAAAGCCCCAGCCCCACGATTCTGTGGGCGGGCAGCTTCGTAAGCTCTTCCCCATTTAGGGTAATGCTCCCTGAGGATGGTTTGATGAGCCCTGAGATGGCATGCATGGTAGTCGTCTTCCCTGCCCCGTTTGCCCCTATCAGAGTTACTATCTCTCCGTCATTTACTTCAAAGGATATGCCCTTAATGGCCTCTATCATGCCATAGCTTACCTTTAGATCTTCTATTTTCAGCATATACGCTTATCTCCGCTTAATTTCGACCCCTTGGCAGAATGCCCAACATGTGTTATGCGAGTAATCAAGGTATCACTCCCCCAGGTATGCCTTGATTACCTGCGGGTCAGCCTGTATCTCATCAGGAGTCCCCTCCGACAGCATCATACCATAGTTCAGCACAGTGATCCTCTCGCAAATCCCCATGACCAGCTTCATGTCGTGCTCAATAAGGAGTATGGCTATGCCGAAGTGATCCCGTGTGAGCCTTATCATATCCATGAGTTCCTCAGTCTCCTGAGGATTCATGCCGGCCGCGGGCTCGTCCAGAAGCAATAGCTTTGGGTCTGTGGCCAGGGCCCTCGCAATCTCCAGCCTCCGCTGCGCCCCGTAAGGGAGGTTTTTTGCAAGGTTCTCCGCCTCAGTATCCAAGCGGAAAATCTTTAGAAGTTCCAAAGAGCCCTCTTCTATCTCCCTCTCCTTCTTCCTGAAAGAAGGGGTGCGGAATACTGCAGAGAGGTTAGAATACTTTACCCTGTCATGGAAACCCGTCTTCACATTGTCTAGTACCGAAAGCTGGTTAAAAAGCCTTATATTCTGGAAGGTCCTCGCTATGCCGGCATGGCTCATCTCCACAACGGATTTTCCGGCAGTATCCTCCCCCAGAAAAAAGATGCTCCCCCTGGAAGGCTTGTAGACCTTTGTGAGCATATTGAAAACCGTGGTCTTCCCCGCTCCGTTAGGCCCTATAAGCCCCACGATCTCCTTATCAAAAATTTGCATACTGAAATCATTGACGGCCGTAAGGCCCCCGAAATCAATGCCCAGTTCCTTTACTTCCAGCACGGGCTTATGTTTTTCTTCCATCACACGCTGCCCTCCTGCTTTTTTCTAAAAATGCTCTGGCGCAGCCCAGCAAAAAAAGTTTTGACCCTGTCATTATTAGTAAGTATCATTATGGCTATGAGCACTACAGCATATATCAGCATACGGTAGTCCTGCATGGATCTTAAGAGCTCCGGAAGCAGCACCAGTATGACAGTGGAGATAATTGTCCCTGTCATATTGCCCAGGCCTCCCAGCACCACATAGACGAGTATCAGTATGGAAGTATTAAAGTCGAACTTCGCCGGCACCAGCGTAGAATAATTGAGCCCGTAGAGGGCGCCGGCGGCCCCTGCAAGGCTTGCGGAAAGCACGAAGGAGAGCATTTTGGTCTTCGATATATCTATGCCCACGGACTCTGCGGCTATGCGGTTGTCCCTGGCGGCCATTATGGCCCTGCCGCTCCTGCTATAAATGATATTATATACCACTATGAGGGAAATAAGTATAAGTATGACCCCTGCCGTAAAGTTCGCTATACGCTGCACTCCAGTCGCACCCATAGGGCCGTCTAAGAGCATCTTCCCGCCGGGGTTTAAGGACATGGTCTTTTCCACAAAGCTGAAATGCAGCCCTGTATCGTCAAAGCCCAGGTACATATTTGTAATTATGCTCTTTATTATCTGCCCGAAAGCCAGGGTGACTATGGCAAGATAGTCCCCCTCCAGCTTCAGAACCGGTATGCCTATTATAATACCAAATACGGCCGCCATGATTATCCCCGCCACAATGGCAAATATCAGCCTTATTATGGGATTCGGCATAATAGGGGCAAGCCGTCCGGACACGGATACAGCAGTAAATGCGCCCACGCTCATGAAACCTGCCTGCCCTAAGTTCAGCTCGCCTGAAATACCGACATTCATGTTGAGCCCTATGGAGGCTACTATATAACAGGTCACGGGCACAAGCAGGCTGGAAAACAGACTGGACAGGCTGCCCGTGTGCATGAGGGCTTCTATTATGATATATGAAATAATGACCAGGGCAAAGGAACCCGTCCTGCCCCTGTGCTTAGCATCGAGGAGCTTTGAAAAGATATTATTTTTCATTATTTACACCAGAATAGCTTAAAAACTGCAGTTTGTGGCATTTATACTTTCTCTCTTCTTACCTTGCCCAGAAGTCCTGAGGGCTTAATTAAAAGCACCACTATAAGTACCGCAAAAACTATGGCATCTGAAAGCTGTGTAGAGAGATATGCCTTTGCGAAAATCTCTATCACTCCCAGTAAAAGCCCTCCCAAAAAAGCCCCCGGTATGGAGCCTATGCCCCCGAATACAGCGGCAGTGAAGGCTTTGATGCCCGGCATTGCGCCCAGTGTCGGAGATATGGAGGGATAGGTCGCCGATAATAATATGGCCGCAACTGCCGCAAGTCCTGAACCTATGGCAAAGGTAATGGAGATGATACGGTTCACATTTATCCCCATAAGGGCGGCCGCTCCCTTATCCTCCGAGCAGGCCCGCATGGCCCTTCCGGTGCTGGTCTTATTGATGAAGGCCGTAAGGCAGGCCATTACGAGTACGCATACCGCTATGGTGATGATAGTAAGGTATGAAACCGTAGAATCTCCCAGCGCAATTCCTCCACTCGGAAATACAGAGGGGAATACCTTGGGAGCTGACGACCAGAGCAGCTGGGCCGCATTCTGCAGAAAATAGCTTACGCCTATGGCGGTTATCAACACAGACAGGGATGATGCCGACCTTAAGGGCCTATACGCCAGCCCCTCCACCACAACGCCAAGTATGGCACAGATAAGCACTGACAGGAGCGTCGAGGGGATAAGCGGCAGGTGAAAGCTGTTTACTGCAAAGAATGCCACATAAGCGCCTACCATTATCACATCCCCATGGGCAAAATTCAGCATCTTGGCTATGCCATACACCATGGTATAGCCAAGGGCAATGATGGCATAGACGCTGCCCAGCCCCAGCCCATTTATAAAATATGAAAGAAAATCCATACCTCTTTCCTCTAGATATAAGTAATTCCCTCTCCTGCGATCGAGCAGGGGAAAAACGCCCCTGCTAGATTACACTCTGCGTACATCTCACGGCAAGCCGTTTGATGTACTTGGCTTTCAAATGTCCACTCGTACAAGCACGGCGGACGCTTGAAAGCCTTATCGCTCAAAATGGCTGCCAATGAGCGCGCATCAGCAGCCATTATAAACTAATGATCAGTTCTCCACGCCCACATAGACTCCGTCTTTAATGACCACGGCCTTGGGGGTCTTGGAAACTTCACCTGTCGCCTGCCAGGTCACATTCTGCCCGGTGAGGCCGTTAAATGTCATGGAAGTGAACTGCCCTACCAGCTTGTCGCAGATATCGCCTGCGCTCATATCGGCAGTAACTCCGGCCTTCTCACAGGCATCAGCTATGGCATACACACAGTCGTAGGCATCGGCCGCAAACTGGTTAGGCACTTCGCCATTCATCTTTGCGCCATAATTCTTGGTGAAGTTCTGGGTAAGCTCATCCGTAGCGTCGGCCGAGAAAGGAGTGAGCAGGTACACGCCCTCTGCCAGTGATGTGTCAAAGCCCTCCAGGGTAAGTATGCCGTCCATTCCGTCGACACCGAATACCGCGGGCTTATAGCCCATCTGGTTCATCTGTGTAAGTATGAGGGATGCAGGCGTATAGTAGATAGGCAGGTATAAGAGGTCTGCCCCTGCGTCCTGGGCCTTCTTCAGCTGCACGCTGAAGTCTGTGGCATTGGAGTCGTCAAAGGTGCCTGAATAGACGATTTCAAGGTTCTTTTCCTTTGCTTCGTTCTCGAACTTCGCAAAAATCCCGCTGGAATAATTGTCGTCATTCTTATAGATCACAGCCACCTTGCTGCCTATCTCCGGATGTGCCGCAAGATAGTCTGCGCTGGCAACACCCTGGTTGGGGTCTGTGAAGCACATCTGGAACATATTTCCGTAAGGGTCTGCCGCATTTGCCGAATCCTGATAGATTACAGCGAGGGACGATCCCGAAGGAGTGATTGCAAAGATGTGGTCATCCCTGTAAAGCGGAGCCACGGCCTCGCCGGGCGCAGATGTCACTGTGGCGAGAGAGACCTGCATACCCCAGTCCTTTAATACGCCATAGGCTGTGACTGCCTTTTCAGCATCGTGGGTGTCATCCTCGAAATCCAGTTCAAACTGCAGTCCCCCCTTTGCGTTGATCTCTTCAACGGCTATCTCAGCCGCAGCCTTTACGGCATTGCCGTAGACAGCCGCAGGTCCGGTAAGCGGGCCCGAACCGCCTATCTTGATTGCCCCTGATGCCGAGCCGGCCGCCCCGCTGTCAGCCGTATCTGCGGCAGCCTGGTCCTG
>JAGBNO010000095.1 GCA_017634355.1 Lachnospiraceae bacterium | reverse complement strand
CCCGTATCCCTGTAATAGGCATTTATAAAAGCCGTGACCAAAGAACCCCTCTTAAGGAAAAAGTCGTTCATTATGGCAGTATTCTCGTAAAAGCCAAAAGGCTCTATGATAGTATACAGCCTTGCGGGATCTGACACAGAGCGGAATTCGCCTCCCGCCCCCTCCGTAAGGAGCGGCGCCTTCGTGTGGTCCCCGCCATAGCCTGACATATTGCTCTGCCCTGCAAAAACTATGATATCCACGGAAACGCTGTCCTTTTTCTCTTCCATGGATTTTTCCTCTTCCGCCTTCTCAAGCTGTGAGCGTATCTCAGGGTCTATTGTCTCCTCATCGGGCAGGGGTTCGGGCTCAGGGTCGCTTAGCTCCACATCGTTGGGGACGCTCCTTAGTATGCTCTCATCTTCCTCAGGAGCTCTTTTGCCCTTTTTATAAAGATAGAAAATGAATATGCCCGCCGCCACGATGAGGATTATGAGTGCCTCTATGATGGCCCATTTCTTTTTCATCCTCAACTCTTCCTGCCGCTTTTTTTGAGACAGGCGACTTCTTTCTTTCAAGACTTTTTCTCAATAAAAATCTTGCGGGTGACAAAGTTATAGACCATCACCACTCCGGTGGCAAAAACCTTGCCCACGGTCTCCTTTAAGTTCCATAAAAAGCTGTTCTGTAAAAAAGGCAGCTGGTCAAATACGAAAAGCACGAGGAAGATTAAGGCCTCATTCAAAACCAGCCCTATGAGGGACAATATTGCAAATATTGAGAATTCTTTCTTCCTGTCCATGGACTCGTCATGGACAAAGACGAATTTCATGCTGGAGATATAGTTAAATATAAGAGAAATAGTAAATCCCAGGAATCCGCCCACCATCACAGTGAGCTTATCTTTGCCGAAAATCAGGTAAATGGATGTATAAATGGCAAAATCTATTAAGAAAGACAGCCCCCCTACCACGCCGAAACGGAGGATCTGCTGAATTAGCGATGGTTTATTCTGCATACTATAATTACTCCTGAAATCTCAACAACCTACAGCCTCTTATTTAGGCGCACAAAATCAAAGATCGCATTCTTCCCTATATTAAATATGCGCTTCACATTTATGGAATTGATCCCCCCCTGCCTGGGCCTGAATGTGATGGGGATATACCTGATGTTCCGCTTATGCTTGGTATAGGCTACGGACAATAGCACATTTGTGAGGAAAAAATCCTTCGGGACATAGCTCAGTTCTTTTTTAAGGCTCTCCCCCTCCATAAGCCTGAAAGGGGTATTGGCATCCCCTACCCATATATGAAAACAGACGAAGACCACGGCCTTTAGCACATTGGTCACAAATATGCGAAATAAGCCGTCCTGCCTATGATTCCGCTTTCCAAGCACCATGTCATAATGCCTGCGGCACCTCCAGAATTCAGGGAATTCATTTGCCCTGGTCTGTCCGTCAGAATCCGTCTGGAACACATAATCAGCCCCCTGCCCTACAGCATAGCGGTATCCCTTGAGTATAGTGGGACCGTGGCCCGAATTGGCCTTATGCTTTATTATCATTTGAGGCCTGTTCTCTTTGGCTTTCTTTAAAACCTCCCAGGTGCTGTCCCTGCTGCCGTCGTCAATGATGAGAAGCCTGCTTTCAGGCCCTGCCATTACCACCATGGGGTACCATTCTTCCACCACTTCCGCTATGGTGGCCTCTTCATTATAGGCAGGAATGACAAGATAGAGTTTATCCATAGCTTTCCCCTAACCTTTCCGCAAAAACAGAGCCTTAAGCTTCTATGAGCGACATATTGCTGTATGTTCTCTTATAAAAATAGAAAGCATAGAACACAGTAAAGCCATAGTAAAGTACGGCGGCTGCGCCCATGGCCAGATTGTTTTCGCCAAATAACCTGAGTCCAAAAAAGATATATAATAAAAGCAGGCCATAGCACAAAAACAGCAGCCTGGGATTTTTATCCCTGTCAAGCCCCGCTACGCCCGCTGCCGCCGCCGCAAGCACGAAAAAGTCGTATGACCTGTGATAAGTGAGGACGAGGCTCATAAGAAGCAGCAGCGAAAAATACTCCCGCTCAAAGCCCTTAGGCAGCCTAAATGCCAGAAAAAGCAGGACCAGCGCTAAGCCTAAACAAATAAATACCCAGTAGCCGGCGCCACCGGTCAAGGCTCCTATATCTATAGAGCCCTCACCGCTGAGTCGGGAAGACACCCTGAGCGGCTTTATAATATATGCAAAAATCGGTACCCCCGTATAAACGGACATCAGGAGATTTAGGATAATATGTACAGCCACAGAGATTGAAAACGCTTTCCATTTTCTCTTATATAAAAAATAAAGGGCTAAAGGGGCAGTAAGGGTATACTTGAAATATGAAACCGCCAGCGCAAGCCCCGACCATACGGGATTATCCTCCAAATATACGGCCAGCAGGAAGAAAAAAAAGGCAAAGAGCGTATGCTGCCCCACCCCCAGCTGATTTCTCCAGGGCGTGCCCGCCACCATAAGCAGGGCCAATGCGCAAAAGGCATGGGGGCTCCAATCATCAAAAAACGTTTTCTTTAATAATATGGCTATCCCTAAGCTAAAACACAGATTTAAAAAAAGCCATAATATCTTTGCGGTGCCCCAAGGGAACAGGCATAGCGGAAAGAGCAGCACAAGGAGGCTCGGAAACTGGTTTGCCTCCATTTTCTGAGGAGCCCCTATGGCGTCAAAGCTGTCATAGAACTCCTTTAAGGCCATGCCTCCCCTGTCCTCGCCAAATACGGGCAGGCCTTTTTCAGAAAGGCTTATGTCATAGGGGTCATACTTAAGCAAAAGAGCCTTTGCGGCATCCCACTGTAAATCCTGGCTAAAGTGCAGGGCGTTCTTCACGCCCTGCACCAGAGAGATTGCCGCCAATATGCCCAATACCGCTAGGCAGACTATGCGGAAATACTTATTCTGCCAGCTTATGGATGACATCCTGCTTAAGTTCCTCAAGCCTTCTCTGGGAATCGTAGAGGTCTGTGCCCTTTACGCCCATATAGAACTTGATCTTGGGTTCTGTGCCGGAAGGACGCACGCAGCACCAGGAATCGTTTTCCATGTCAAAGTAGAGCACATTGGAAGTGGGCAGCCCCGTCTTACTTGTCTTGCCGCTCTCTATGTCGAGGGTCTTATCCTCTTTGTAGTCCCTGAATTCTTTAACCTTTAATCCTGCGAATTCTGTAGGAGGGTTCTTCCTTATCCTCTCCATTATCTTATGGATCTTCTCTGCCCCGTCCAGTCCCTTCAGGGTCTCTGTATGTATGCCTTCCCTGTAGTAGCCGTACTTCTTGTAGATATTCTGCATCTGGTCCCAGACGGTGATGCCCTGCTTCTTGCACCAGGCGGCCACTTCCGCGAGGCACATTACCGCATCCACAGCATCCTTGTCCCTTGCATGGGTTCCGACCAGGCAGCCGTAGGACTCCTCATAGCCGAACACATATTCGTAGTCCTTCTTCTCTTCAAACCACTTGATCTGCTCACCTATATATTTAAATCCTGTGAGGACTTCTATGAGTTTAAGGCCATACTCCTCGGCTATAGGGTCCGCAAGGTTACTGGAAACTATGGTCTTTATGAGAGCCCCGTTTTTCGGGAGCTTTCCTAAAGCCGCAAGCTCCCTTATGCGGTACTCTGCTATGAGCATGGCAGACATATTCCCTGTAAAGGACTGATAGGAGCCGCTTTTCTTATCCTTTGCATAGATGCCAAGCCTGTCTGCATCCGGGTCTGTTGCCAGCACTATGTCCGCATCCACCTTCTTAGCAAGGGCAAGCGCAAGCGTAAATGCCTTCGGGTCCTCAGGATTCGGATACTCCAGTGTAGTGAAGTCGGGATCAGGCAGCTCCTGCTCAGGCACCACATAGACATTCTCAAATCCCAGTTCCTCAAGGACACGCCTCACAGGCACATTTCCCGTCCCATGGAAAGGCGTATAAACTATGCGTATGTCCTTAGCCATCTCCTTAATGATCTCAGGATGTATGGGATATTTCTTGAGCTCAGCTATATAGAGGTCGTCTATGTCCTTGCCTATGACCTGATAGAGACCCTGCTTCTTCGCCTCATCGAGATCCATGGTCTTGGCGGCGCTATAGTCGGTAACAGCCTTGACTTCTTTGATTATATCCGTATCCCTGGGGGATGTTATCTGTGCGCCGTCCTCCCAATATACCTTATAGCCATTGTATTCGGGCGGATTGTGGCTGGCAGTTATGACTATGCCCGCTGTGCACTTCAGCTGTCGCAGCGCAAAGGAAAGCTCCGGCGTAGGACGGAGGGAATCGAAGACATAGGCCTTTATGCCATTGGCGGCAAGGCAGAGGGCGGAAATATCCGCAAACTCAGGGGACATGCGCCTGCAGTCGTATGCTATGGCCACGCCCTTATCCTGCGTGCCTTCTTTCAGGATATAATTCGCAAGGCCCTGGGTCGCCCTGCGCACGGTATAGATATTCATACGGTTGCAGCCGGCTCCTATTATCCCCCTTAAGCCGCCGGTTCCAAATTCCAGGTCCTTATAGAAGCGCTCCTTAATCTCTTCCGTATTGTCCTTGATGGCCTCCAGCTCCTTTTTCGTCTCATCGTCAAAATAGGGATCGTGCAGCCAATACTCGTATTTTTTCCTGTAGTCCTCCATCTGTCCTTTGTACCTCCTGATTAAATTAAAATGTTTTAATATATGAAGCCTTAGGATCTGTTCACAAATAACTTTTCAATCTGCTTGTCTTTTTCTCCGATTGCACTGACCAAAAATCAGTTACATAGCTTGCTATGCGCCTGATTTTTGGTCAGCACACTCGAAGAAAAATACTGCGCATCTTTGAAAAGTTATTTATGAACAGCTCCT
>JAGBNO010000094.1 GCA_017634355.1 Lachnospiraceae bacterium | reverse complement strand
TACCCTTCCCCGCAGGAGCCGAAGCCCTCGCCGGGAGTCCCTATTATCTGCAGCTCATTTAAGAGATAGTCGAAAAATTCCCAGCTCCCCATGCCACGTGGACATTCAAGCCATATATAAGGGGCATTTTTCCCGCCGCAGTACCATATCCCCAAGGTATCCAGGGCTTCCATGAGTACCCTGGCATTGTCCTTATAGACATTTATATTTTCATGTATCTGCTTCTGGCCTTCGGGAGTAAAGACTGCCGCCCCGCCCTTCTGAAGGATATAAGATATGCCATTGGTCTTTGTGGTGCGGTTACGGACCCACATGGCGTTCAGGCTCATGCCTTCCCTCTTAAGGGCCTTTGGGACCACCGTATAGCCTAGCCTCGTCCCAGTAAAGCCCGCTGTCTTTGAGAGCGAGGAAATCTCTATAGCGCACTCCTCTGCGCCTTCTATCTCAAAGATACTGTGCGGTATATCCTCTTCTTCTATGAAAGCCTCGTAGGCCGCATCGAATAGGATAATGGAGCCGTGCTCTATGGCAAAGTCCACCCAGGCCTTTAATTTTTCCCTGTTAAATACTGCTCCTGTAGGATTATTTGGGGAGCAGATGTAGATTAGTTCAGCTGCCCTGCTTTCATCCGGCCAGGGCAGAAAGCCGTTTTCACGCCCCGACTCTACATGGACTATCTCCCTCCCTGCCATCACATTTGCATCGACATAGGCGGGGTATGCAGGCTCTATCACAAGTGCCTTATTCGACCTGTCGAAAAGGTCCAGTATGTCGCCCAGCTCGTCACTTGCGCCGCTGGAAACGAAAACCTCTTCCTCCGACAGTCCGACAGACCTTTCAGCATAATGACCAGCTATGGCTTCACGCAGGAATGGTGCGCCGCACTCAGGCATGTAGCCGTGGAAGCTTGCCTTCTCAGCCTGTTCGTTAACTGCAGAGTGCAGAGCCTCTATGACGGCCTCGCATAAGGGCAGGGACACATCACCTATGCCCAGCCGCAGCAGCCTTTCTCCCGGATGCTTATCCGACCAAGCCCTGGTCTTCTCAGCTATCCTGTGGAAAAGATACGAATCCTTTAAGTTCGCATAATTCATATTTGGTTTTAACATGACATCTTTCCTCTATATGATGTTTGGGGCAAAAGCAGTACCTACACAATCGTGCTAGCATGTTGCACAAATGTTCGGGGCCTTATGCGCCGCTCGTCACTTATGCGCACTTTCACTGCATTATGTGACGTGAGATAAGCGCATTGGAGCGAAAGCGTCCCCGAAACATTGTGCAATATGCTAGTACGATTTGAAAAAACATAGCAATGAATCATACAGGCATTCGGGCAAGTCAAATAGTGCTTCCCTCATACACTGTCATTGCCGGACCTGTCATCATGGCCCTGCCATCCTCCAGTATGATGATCTCCAGTTCTCCCCCGTCCAGTCTTACAGTAATGGGCTTCCCCTTTTGACAGTAGCCCTTCTGCACTGCCGCCATGGCGCTTGCGCAGGCCCCCGTCCCGCAGGCTAAAGTAATGCCGCTCCCCCTCTCCCATACCCTCATTCTGAGCCTGTCCTTATCAAGAACCTGCACAAACTCAGAATTAACGCCTCCCGGAAAGAGCTCATGCTTCTCTATGACAGGGCCGACCTCGGATAGGGGAACGCCGTCTATGTCGTCCACAAAGCAGACTGCATGGGGGTTTCCGACAGAGACCGGAAGGAGCGTCCATTTGCGGTTTAAGGCTGTTATCCCAACTTCATCTCCAGGCAGCACCTTTCCCATGTCCACCGTCACTGCATCGACCTTATTGTCTTTTAAGTGCAGCTCCAAGGTCTTTATGCCTGAAAGTGTCTCGATTCTGAGGCTCGTCTTATCCGTATAGCCTTTGTCGTAAACATATTTTCCGACACAGCGTATGCCGTTTCCGCACATTCTGGCCTCGCTCCCGTCCGCATTGAATATGCGCATGGAAAAGTCCGCCCTGTCTGATGGTGAAATATATATCATCCCGTCAGACCCTGCCCCGAAATGCCTGTCTGAGAGCCTTATGGAAAGCTCTTCTATATTCTCCGGCACCTCACCGTACACATAAAGGTATTCATTTCCAAGCCCCTGCATCTTTGTGAAATTCATATCTGCCTCCTATATGCTCGACACCCCTATCGTAAGTTCCTCCAGCACATCGAGGAGCATGCGCACGGTGTCGAGGCTGGTCAATGTGACAGCGCCGTTTTCCCTGGCCGCGGCCCTTATCCTCATCCCATCGCCAAAGTGCAGCCCTGAGCGTATGGCCCTCGTATTTATGACATAGCTCACATAGCCCGCTTTCAGGGAATCTATGATTTCTTCGCTCCCCTCGCTGGGCTTATGCCTTATGCGTGTGCGTATGCCTGCCGCCCTTAAGTACTCACCCGTAAGTGTCGTGGCCTCAATATTAAAGCCCATATCATAGAATCTTTTTACTAAAGGTATGGTCTCAGTCTTATCCTCATCTGCTACGCTGACAACAATAGTTCCGTAATTCTTAAGCTTCAGCCCTGCCGCGGCCATGGCCTTGTAAACAGCCCTGTGCAGCTTCTTATCATAGCCTATGGCTTCCCCTGTGGACTTCATCTCAGGGGAGAGGTAAGTATCCATGCCTTTTAGCTTTGAGAATGAGAAGACGGGCACTTTCACATAAAACCTGTCCTTCTCTTTGGGATATATGCTATCTATCCCAAGGTCTGAAAGCGTAGAGCCCAGCATCACAGAAGTAGCTATATCTGCAAGGCTGTAGCCCGTCGCCTTGGATAAAAAGGGAACTGTCCTGGATGAGCGGGGATTGACCTCTATAATGTACACATTCTGGGACTCATCCACTATGAACTGTATGTTGAATAGTCCTACTATGCCTATGCTTAAGCCCAGCTTCTCTGTGTATTCCAGAATTTTCTGCTTCACTGAAGGCTTAAGGCTGTAAGGGGGATAGACGCTTATAGAGTCTCCAGAATGTACGCCTGTCCTCTCCACCAGCTCCATTATCCCCGGCACAAAGACCCTCTTCCCGTCGCAGACTGCATCTACCTCTACTTCCCGCCCTTTTATGTAGTGGTCCACCAGCACGGGCTTTTCATCGCTTATCTCCACAGCTGTCCTTAAATACTCCCTAAGCTCCTCTTCCTTTCCTACTATCTGCATAGCGCGGCCGCCCAGGACGAAGCTCGGCCGCACCAGCACGGGATATCCTGCCTTTTCCGCCGTCCTAAGGCCTTCTTCCACAGTTGTCACCGCATAGCCCCTGGGCTCCGGTATATTAAGGCTCTCCAAAAGCTTTTCAAAGGCATCCCTGTTTTCTGCCCGCTCTATGGCATCGAAATCCGTGCCTATGATCCTTACCCCCCGCTTCTTTAAATCGGCCGCAAGGTTTATGGCTGTCTGTCCCCCTAGGGTCACTATCACGCCCTCAGGCTTCTCCATATCTATCACATGCATGACATCCTCTATATAGAGGGGCTCGAAATAGAGCTTATCCGTGGTGAGGTAGTCGGTGGATACTGTTTCGGGGTTATTATTTATCACTATGGCCTCATAGCCCTGGGAGCGTATTGTCCAGACCGCATGCACAGTGGAATAGTCGAATTCCACGCCCTGCCCTATGCGTATTGGGCCTGAGCCTAGGACTATTATCTTTTTCTTTTCTGCTGTCTCTTGTATTTCTGCCTTCACCGAACGGATTTCTGTATGTAATTCATTTTTCTCTCCTGCAAGGCCCTCTCTTAGATATGAATTACCCTGGGTAAATAAAGATGCCTCATTCACTGCCATCTCCGAACTGATTCCTTTATGTAATTCATTTTTCTCTCCTGCAGGGTCCTCTCTTAGATATGAATTATTCTGTGTAAATAGCAGTGCCTCATTCTCTTCCTCGTATGTGGAATAAAAGTACGGGACATAGCTCTCGAACTCCGAGGCGCAGGTGTCTATCATCTTGTAGACAGGCTTTATGCCCTCCCTTATCCTGAATTCATGCACCTCATCTTCAGGCATATCCCATATAAGGGCCACTTCCCTGTCGGAAAAGCCCATCCTTTTTGCCCTGTATAGCTCATCTCTGTCGAGTACAGACTCTCTTAGCCTGTTTTCTTCTGAAACTATGCTCTTAATTTTCCTTATAAAAAATGGATCTATCTGTGTACGCTCCGCTATAGCCTCCTCACTTAAGCCACGCCGCAGAAGTTCTGCCATGGCAAAGATCCGCTCATCCGTCGCCCTTTCTATAAAATCCAACAGGGCTTCATTTGTCATATCGGCAAATTTAACGTCATATAGATGGAAGTGCCCAGTCTCCAGAGAACGCACGGCTTTTAATAAGCTCTCTTCCATGTTCCTTCCTATGGACATGACTTCCCCTGTTGCTTTCATCTGTGTCGAGAGCTCATTGTCGGCATCGGTGAATTTATCAAAGGGGAAGCGGGGTATCTTTGTCACAACATAGTCGAGAGCAGGCTCAAAGCAGGCAGGGGTATTTGCTATTTTTATCTCATCCAGGTTCATCCCCAAAGCTATCTTTGCGGACACCCGCGCAATGGGGTAGCCGCTGGCCTTGGAAGCAAGTGCCGAGGAACGGGAAACCCTGGGGTTCACTTCTATGAGGTAGTAGCTTAAGGATTTAGGGTCAAGGGCGAACTGCACATTGCAGCCCCCTTCGACACCCAGCGCCCTTATTACCTTAATTGCACTGCTCCTAAGCAGCTGGTACTCTTTATTCGACAGGGTCTGGGATGGGCAGACAACTATGGAATCCCCCGTATGTATGCCTACAGGGTCCAGGTTCTCCATATTGCATATAGTGACGACTGTGTCATTACTGTCCCGCATGACCTCGTACTCTATTTCCTTATAGCCCCTAACGCTCCTCTCTATAAGCACTTCGGAAACAGGGGAGAGCTCCAGGGCGTGCTTAAGTAGCGGGATGAGTTCCGCTTCATTTTCCGCAAAGCCCCCTCCTGTGCCTCCCAGGGTAAAAGCGGGGCGGAGCACCAAGGGATAGCCTATCCTCTCTGCGGCCTCTTTTCCTTCTTCCAGGGTCTTTGCTATTTCAGAGGGCAGGACAGGCTCTCCTATCCCCTCGCAGAGCTCCTTAAATAATTCCCTGTCCTCTGCTTTCTCTATGGAGCTTATGCTGGTTCCAAGGAGAATTGCGCCGCATTCCCTTAAAACTCCCTTTTTTTCTAACTGCATGGCGAGGTTTAAGCCTGTCTGGCCTCCAATTCCCGGAAGAACCGCATCCGGACGCTCCTTCCTCACGACCTTTGCCAGAAATTCAAGGTTTAATGGCTCCATGTAGACCTTGTCGGCTATGGCAGTGTCAGTCATTATGGTAGCAGGGTTAGAGTTGCAGAGCAGCACCTCATAGCCCTCTTCCTTTAAGGCGAGGCAGGCCTGGGTCCCAGCATAGTCAAATTCTGCCGCCTGTCCTATGACTATGGGGCCTGAGCCTATCACCAGGACCTTATTTATATCCTTACGCTTAGGCATTGCGGCATCCCTCCATCATCATTGCAAACTCTTTAAAAAGATATGCACCCTCCATTGGGCCGGGGGCGCCCTCCGGATGGTACTGCACGCCGAAGGCGCATTCTTCCGCGCAGCATACGCCTTCGACAGTTCCGTCCAAAAGGTTTATATGAGTGGCAGAAAGAGCCGTTTTAGTTAGGCTCTCCATATCTACGGCGTATGAATGGTTCTGGGATGTGATCTCGACTTTTCCTGTAGACAGGTTTTTCACGGGATGGTTTCCTCCCCTGTGGCCGAATTTCAGCTTATAAGTCTCTGCGCCATAAGAGAGCGACAGTATCTGATGCCCTAAGCAGATCCCGAATATGGGAATCTTCCCCTTAAGACAGCGCACAGTCTCTATGGTTTCAGGAAGTGACACAGGGTTCCCAGGACCATTTGAGATAAAAAGCCCGTCGGGCTTAAGTGACAGTATCTCCCCGACAGGTGTGTCGAATGGGAGCTTTGTCACGCTGCAGTTAAGTTTATTAAATGTCCTTATGATATTTTGCTTCATGCCGCAGTCCAGGGCCGCAACATGAAAGTCCTCATGTTCTGCCCTAATGTGCTCTGCTTTTTTACAGCCCGACTGCCTCGCCAGGTCATCTGGAATTTTTGCTTTCGACAGCATTTCCAGCCCTTCGTCTTTAGGAAGTCCTGCATCGGCTATAAGCGCCTTCCTGCTGCCATAGTCCCTTATGGAACGGACGAGCTTCCTCGTGTCTATGCCGCTTATGCCTATTATGCCCTGCCGCTCCATGATGCTGCCCAGGCTCTCAGCGCACCTTGAGCCGGAAGGCCGCTCATTATATTCCCTTACCACCAGAGCTCCTATGGAGGGCTTTTCCGACTCATAGTCCCCATCCGCCATGCCGTAATTGCCTATCAGCGGATAGGACATGACAACGGCCTGTCCCGCATAGGACGGATCCGACAGTATCTCCTGATAGCCTGTCATGGAGGTATTGAATACCAGCTCGTATACACCTTTTCCCCTGCCGCCAAAGGAATATCCGTAATACTCCTGCCCGTCCTCCAGAATGAGCTTCATATCGTATTTCATGACTGTCTCTTTATGCTGCATTCGACACATGGCCTTTCATTAAAAATAGAGGCTATTTATAGTAAACGCAAAAAGGCAACGACACCCACACCTTAAAAAGATGACGGCGCCATTGCCTCTCTTCAAAATTGTTTCAAATTATAAACCTATGGGCTTAAATGTCAAGGGCTGGATCCGTTTCCCATAAAGTTCCTTAACTCTATTATTAAACTCGTATCACTAAGGATCTGTTCACAAATAACTTTTCAATCTGCTTGTCTTTTTCTCCGATTGCGCTGACCAAAAATCAGTTACAAGCCCATTTATGGGCCGCTCGCATATGCGCCTGATTTTTGGTCAGCATACTCGAAGAAAAATACTGCGCATCTTTAAAAAGTTATTTATGAACAGCTCCTAAGGAAAAACCCTACTTGACAACTGCAATTTTCTATGCTAATAATTATTCTCCGTAAGGACAACGGCGTTCTGGATTTTCCAGGACGCCGTTGTCTTTTACAGAAACTGAGAACATCCCACAAAGGCGTGGAACGCTTGCGTGGGATGTTTTTTTTATCGAAAGGAGAAAAATCATGGGAGAAGAAATCTTAAGCTTATTAGAGGGCGAGATATTTTCCGTCTGGTTTTTGGCAGGAGCGGCGCTGGTATTCTGGATGCAGGCTGGTTTTGCCATGTGCGAAGCGGGTTTTACACGGGCTAAAAACGCCGGGAATATCATAATGAAAAATCTGATGGATTTTTGCATCGGAACCGTCATGTGGTTTATATGCGGCGCTTCCCTGATGCTGGGGCCCAATATCATGAATGGCTTTGCCGGAGGATTCAGCTTCGATGTTTTTACAAATTATAGGAATTTTGATTATTCCGCTTTTGTGTTCAACCTGGTCTTCTGTGCAACAACCGCCACCATTGTCTCAGGCTCTATGGCAGAGAGGACGAAGTTTTCAAGCTACTGCTTATATTCTGCAGTGATCTCAGCTGTCATATACCCTATTGAAGCGCATTGGACATGGGGAGGCGGATTTCTATCCGCCTGGGGATTTCATGATTATGCCGGATCTAACTGCATCCACATGACAGGCGGCATCTGCGCATTCATTGGGGCATGGATGCTGGGGCCCAGGATAGGGAAATATGAGAAGGACGGAAAAGGAAAGGTTACAAAAGTAAACGCTTTTCCCGGTCATAACCTTGTGATCGCAGCGCTTGGCGTATTCATCCTTTGGTTAGGCTGGTATGGTTTTAATGGCGCGGCGGCAACAGATGTAGCTACCCTCGGCTCTGTATTTCTTACAACTACTGTTGCGCCTTCAGTGGCTACTGTGGTATGTATGATCTATACATGGGTGAGATATGGAAAACCGGATGTCTCCATGTGCCTGAACGCCTCTCTTGCCGGGCTTGTGGCGATAACAGCGCCCTGCGATGTGGCAGACTGCGCCGGTTCGGCAGTAATAGGGGCTGTCGCCGGCCTGTTGGTCGTTTTCGGAGTATGGTTCAATGATAACATTACTCATGTAGACGACCCTGTGGGGGCTGTTGCAGTCCACATGTTGAACGGTATATGGGGGACAATTTCTGTAGGGCTGTTTGCTACCGCATCGGCGCCCGGCTTTGCAAAAGCCGGAATACAGGAAGGCCTGTTTTATGGCGGCGGTTTCTCACAGCTAGTAAAGCAGACCGGAGGAATGTTCATTACTGCCGCATGGACGGTCCTCACGATATGCCTGACTTTTGCAATCATACGGAAGACCGTAGGGCTCCGGGTATCTGAAAAGGAAGAGATCCTGGGTCTGGACACTACGGAGCATGGGCTTCCCTCAGCTTATGCGGGCTTCTCAATTATGGATATTTCAAATACGATGACAATGCAGGTCAATGAGAATACGAATCTTGGGGAAAGCGACTATGAAAAAGCTTCTGAAGCCAAACGCAATGCCGCCGTCCCTGTTATAATGAATAAAGCTGAAGGAATACCCGATATGGACACAGGCATATCCAAGGTTGTTATCATCACAAGACTGTCCAGGTATGATGTCCTTAAAAGAGCGATGAATGAACTTGGAGTGACAGGAATGACCGTAACTCAGGTAATGGGGTGCGGCATAGAGAAAGGCACCGGTGAAAAATACCGCGGCGTAGAGATTGACGCTACTCTCCTTCCTAAGGTTAAGCTGGAGGTCGTTGTGAGCACAATACCTGTGGATGAGATAATCGATGTGGCAAAAAGGACGCTATATACCGGACATATAGGTGACGGAAAGATATTTGTATATCCCGTGAGCAGAGTCGTCAAGATACGGACCGGGGAAGAAAACCATGCGGCTCTGCAGGATGTGGAATAATACAGCAGGGGCAGGAAATGGATAAAATACATGAGGAATGTGGGGTTTTTGGAATATATAACCATCCTGGCCATGATGCCGCACAGGATGTCTACAATGGACTCACCGCCCTGCAGCACCGCGGCCAGGAATCTGCAGGAATCTCAGTTTCAGATACTGAGGGCGACAGGGGAAACCTTGCCTTGAAGAAAGGAATGGGATTGGTAAGTGAAGTCTTTACTGAAGAGGATATCAGCGGATTAAAGGGAAATATAGGAATAGGGCATGTGCGCTATTCAACGGCCGGAGGAAGCACTTATGAAAATGCCCAGCCTGTCGCAATGAGATACATCAAAGGAAGCCTTGCGCTTGTCCATAACGGAAACATCATAAATGCCGAGGACTTGAAGCATGAGCAGATGGAAAGGGGGCAAGCGCATTATACGACTTCTGATTCAGAGCTTATTGCCTACGAAATTGTAAGTGAGCGGATAAAAAGCAACTCTGTCGAAGAAGCTGTTCTGAGCGCATCAAAAAAATTGAAGGGCGGCTATGCCTGTATCATAATGAGTCCAAGAAAACTCATAGGCATAAGGGATCCCTTAGGGATTAAACCCCTTGTAATAGGGAAACGCGATGATGATTATATCCTGGCATCTGAAAGCGCAGCGATAGAATCGACAGGAGGAAAAATGATAAGGGATGTTGAGCCGGGAGAGCTCATCATTATTTCCAAAAATGGAATATCCGGCAATAGAAGCCTTTGCGGCGCAAGAGCTGCGCATTGCGTATTTGAGTATATTTATTTTGCCCGCAATGATTCTGTAATTGACGGAATCGAAGTGTACGGTGCAAGATTACGTTCAGGAAAGGCACTGTCCCGCATTAACCCTGTCGATGCTGATATAGTTTCGGGAATTCCGGATTCAGGTATAGCTGCGGCAAAAGGTTATTCAGAAGCCTCGTCCATACCGTTTGCTTTTATCTTCCATAAAAACAGCTATATAGGCAGAAGCTTCATCAAGCCTACACAAGAGGAACGAAACATTTCAGTAAAAATGAAGCTGAACATATTAAAAAGCGAGGTAAAAGGGAAACGGATCGTCCTGATAGACGATTCCATAGTCCGCGGAACAACCATGAAGCAGATCGTTAAAATGCTCAGAGAATCCGGAGCGAAAGAGGTACATGTACGGATCAGCTCGCCCCCTTTTTTATATCCATGTTTTTATGGAACAGACGTTCCAAATAGCAGAGAGCTGATCGCCTCCGGAGTATCCAGAGAAGATATTTGCGCTTATATAGGCGCAGATTCGCTAGAATACCTGAAAATAGAAAATTTTAAGGAAATTGTGGGAAATCTGCCCCTATGTACCGCATGCTTTGATGGGAGATATCCTGTATGAGCAAAGCCACAACCCCCCACTTCAAGTGGGGGGTTGAATAGCCCTGTAAGGATCATCGACTGGCCGCCCTAAAAGGCGGTATCGGAAAAGTATTAAGGATCTGAATGGAAGCCTAAGGCCTCTCATTCAAACTTTGTTTTTAAGGATGACTTTATAAATGCCCTGAAAAGCGGGTGCGCCCTGTTGGGGCGGCTCTTGAATTCGGGATGGAACTGCACTCCCATGAAAAAAGCCCTGTCGGAAAGCTCTGCCACTTCTATCAGCTGTCCGTCAGGCGATATGCCGCTGAAATTAAGCCCTTTATCCGACAGGATATCCCTGAAGTCATTGTTGAACTCATACCTGTGCCTGTGCCTCTCGCTAATGCATAAGGGAGAAGCATCACCCCCTGCCTCCCTGTAAAAGCTTTCCAGCCTGGAACCCTTTTTTATCGTGCAGGGATAGGCGCCAAGGCGCAGGGTCCCGCCCTTTTCAGTATCCCTGCCCTGCCCCGGCAGGAAATCTATTACCTTATTCTTGCACTGCTCGTCAAACTCTCCCGAATTCGCATCCCCTATGCATGCAACATTCCTTGCATACTCTATGACCATGACCTGCATTCCGAGGCAAATGCCGAAATAGGGAAGGTAATTCTCCCTCGCAAAGGCGACCGCATAAAGCATACCTTCTATGCCCCTCATGCCGAAGCCTCCGGGTATCAGTATGCCATTTAAGCCTGACAGTATTTTCACGGCCGCCGCCCTATCGACTATTTCCTCTGATTCTATCCAACATATATCGACCTTTGCACCACATTCATATCCGGCGTGGCGCAGGGCCTCTGCCACCGAGAGATAAGCATCGTGCAGCCCCGTATACTTTCCGACTATGCCTATGGAGACCTTATCAGAGGCTGCGGCCATGCGCCCTGCCATGGCCTCCCAGTCCTGAAGATAAGGAGGAGCGGCATTTAATTTAAGCTCACGGCAAACTACGCTGGAAAAATTGGACTTTTCCAGCATAAGCGGGGCTTCATAGAGATTCTTAAGCGTAATATTCTCTATCACGCAGTCGGGCTTCACATTGCAAAAAAGTGAGATCTTCTTAAAAATTGACTCCTCCAGGGGCTCGTCGCAGCGGAGCACTATGATGTCGGGGCTAATGCCCATGCCCTGCAGCTCCTTTACCGAATGTTGGGTGGGCTTGGACTTATGTTCTTCAGACCCCTTAAGGAAAGGAACCAGCGTCACATGGATAAAAAGGCTGTTTTCCTTCCCTGCTTCAAGTGAAATCTGCCTCACGGCCTCCAGAAAGGGCTGTGACTCTATGTCGCCGGTGGTGCCGCCTATCTCAATTATCAGAACCTCTGCCCCTGTCTTCTCTGCGAGGGAGAAGATGTAGGACTTTATCTCGTCTGTGATATGGGGGATGACCTGCACGGTCGAACCCAGATATTCGCCTCTCCTCTCCTTATTCAGCACGTTCCAGTAGACTTTCCCTGCAGTCAGATTTGAGAATCTGTTTAAGTCCTCGTCTATGAAGCGCTCATAGTGCCCAAGGTCTAAGTCCGTCTCTGCGCCGTCCTCCGTTACATAGACTTCCCCGTGCTGGTAGGGGCTCATGGTGCCCGGATCCACATTTATATAAGGGTCCAGTTTCTGCGCCGCCACCTTTATCCCCCTGGATTTTAAGAGCCTCCCCAGGGAGGCGGCAGTTATGCCCTTTCCCAGTCCTGATACTACTCCACCTGTCACAAAAATATATTTCATCGCCTATTTAAGCTCCTCCAGTACCAGTTCAGCCGCCTTCCGTTTCGTAAGCCCCTTATCCATGGCCAGTTTCTCTATATAGTGGTGCGCCTCGTCCTCCTTAAGCTGCCGCCTTTCTATGAGACAGAGCTTTGCCCTGTTTATGACCGACATGTCGGCCAGCTTTTCCTGCAGCCTGTCCCTCTCCGACATCACCCGCTTAAGCTGCCTCTGACATTCGCAAAGTATGTTGGCGGTCTGAAGTATGAGCCCCTTTTTGGCCGGATAGGTGAGGACGAATATCTGCCTCCCCTGAGTCCTGTAAACTATCTCAGGATATATGTCGTTTCCCGCAATTATTACAGAGGGGATGCCCCTCCTGTCTATGAACTCTTTTGCCTCCTCCACCCCGTTTCCTGTGGACAGCGGCGTGAAGATAAATACCATGCATACCTTTTCACTGCCTATCCTTGTCTTTGCTTCAGACATGCCGGCCGCATGGAGTATTTCCCTATATGTCTGTTCCAGTGCGGATTTCAGGAATGTATAGGCCTCTTTTTTTTCTGCTATTACCAGGATGGCACCCGGTTCTTCCAAGCGTAGCGCCATATTATTCAGAATCCTCTCTACTAGTAGGTCATTTCCTGATAAACTAGACCAATTCTGAGGGCGCAGACCCTCACTGGCAGAGCCTTCATGCCCTTAAAATGCCCTTAAAATAAGTCCAGCTAATTACGGAATGATGTACCAGGAATTTGTCAGGCCTGATCGCAATAGGCCCGTACGAGATCGTCCGGCAGCACTTCCTTTATAAAGCCGCTCTCCAGCGCATAGCGCACGGCCTCTTCCAAGTGGCTAGGCAGCCTTTCAAGCTTCCCTAAGATTTCCGCGGGGGCAGTGTTCAGATCCAGGTCCACCGGAGGAATAAGCTTTGCCCTTTTCCTTATGCCGTCCAGGCCCGCATGGATAAGGAGGGTATAGGCAAGATAAGGATTTGCGGCAGGGTCAGGGGACCTAAGCTCAAAGCGCTTCCTTCCGGACCGTATGGCGGGCACCCTGATAAGCTGGGAGCGGTTCTGCTCAGACCAGCTTATGAAGCCCGGCGCCTCCATGGAGCCCAGCCGCTCGTAGGACTCAGGCCTGGGATTTAAAAATAATGTCATCTCCTTTATATGTTCCATGACGCCTGCCATGAACATATACATGTAGTCTTCTTTGTCCTTGCTCTGTAAAGAAATATTCAAATGCATACCGTTACCTGGCCTGTCCCTTAAGGGCTTTGGTGAAAAATCCGCATAGCAGCCCTCGCTTCTTACGACATTCTCCACTATCCACTTGCAGGTAGAGGTATTGTCTGCCGTCTGCAGCGGGTCTCCGTGCCTGAAATCCACCTCGTGCTGCCCTGGTCCCTGCTCGTGGTGCGAGGCCTCCGGTATAATGCCCATTTCCATTAGAAGTTGGCATATATCCCGGCGCACATTCTCACCCCTGTCGCCCGGAGATACGGAGAGGTAGCCTGCGAGGTCATGTGGCTCCTTTGTGGGAATGCCGTTCTCATCGCAGTGCAGCATATAGAACTCCACTTCCGTGCCGAACTCCACATATATGCCCATTTCCCTGGCCTTTTTCTCGGCTTTCTTCAGAAGCTGCCTGCAGTCCTTCTCAAAGGGGCTTCCGTCGGGATAGGTGATGTCGCAGAAAACCCTTACGACACTGCCCTCTATGGACCTCCAAGGGACCACTGAAAGCGTCTTTAAGTCCGGCTCTAAAAAGAGGTCACTCCTCGAATCCCCTGAAAAGCCCGGTATGGCGGAGGCATCAAAAGCTATGCCCTCTTCAACAGCCCTCTTCAGCTGCTGCGGCAGTATGGCTATGTTCCTCTGCCCTCCGAATATGTCGAAGAAGGTCAGGCGTATAAACTGTACATTGTTATGCTCTATGTACTCATCTATGTTGTCATTAAAATCAGAATTCATTTTTACCTCTTTATGCCACTTTTTTCGGCACACGAGGAGAAATCACTGAAGGTTTCTCCGATGTGATAATGAACATTGGTGACGAAAATTTCTTTCAAAATTCACTTCCTATATCTGTAGTAAATATTTGCAGCTATTCAGCCCGCTATGGGAGTTATGTTATAGTGCCTTGTTGATATGTATACCCCATGAGGCAGCTATCGACCTCACTCGCCACAGCCCGTCCTTCCGCTATGGCCCACACAACCAGGGACTGGCCCCGCCTCATGTCGCCTGCGACAAAGACCTTCTGCCTGTCGGTTCGGTATCCGCCGACAGTTGCTATAGTCCCCTTTTTAGTCCTCTTTAGGCCAAAGGCATCTGCCGTATAGCTTTCGCAGCCCGTGAAACCCGCCGCTATGAGAAGCATATTGCAGTTTAATTCCTTCTCGCTCCCCTCAATCTCCTTTAGCCTGCCATTTTCCATGGCAACTTTTACTGTTTTTACTTTCTTAAGCTCCCCCTTTTTCCCTGTAATGCACTCTTTTACCGTGGTAGAGAAAATGCGGGGGTCTGCCCCGAAGAGCCTTATGGCCTCTTCATGGCCATAGTCCGTTTTCAGGACCTTTGGCCACTCCGGCCAGGGGTTATTAGGCAGTCTCTCCTTAGGCGGCATAGGCAGCATTTCTATGGCAGTGACAGATCTGCAGCCCTGCCGTATGGCTGTTGCTATGCAGTCGTTACCCGTGTCGCCTCCACCTACGACAACTACATCCCTGCCCCTTGCACTCATGGGGGAAGCTTTCCGCTCCGTTCCCAAACTGCCTGAAAGGGATGAATTCCTTCCGGCCGCACCGCCTGACAGATAGGCCTTGGTGGCCTCCTTTAGATAGTCAACGGCAAAGTACACGCCTTCTGTCGCACCAGGGTCAGCCGCAGGCAATGTACGCGCCTCCTTTGCCCCGCAGCAGAGGACAACGGCGTCATATTTCTCCATAAGCTCATCGGCAGAAATATCGACACCTACATCTATTCCCGTGAAAAAGCTCACGCCCTCTGCCTCCATAAGGTTCCTGCGCCTTTCTATTACGGACTTGTCGAGCTTCATATTCGGGATGCCGTACATGAGGAGCCCTCCTATCCTGTCCTCCCTCTCATATACGCAGACCGTATGTCCCCTGTGGTTCAGCTGGTCTGCGGCAGCAAGCCCTGAAGGCCCTGACCCTATGACAGCCACCTTTTTTCCCGACCGGACTTTAGGGACTCTGGGCTTCATATAGCCCTCATTAAACGCATGTTCTATTATGAAGAGCTCATTGTCGTGGGCTGTCACCGGAGTGTCGTATGAGCCCAGTATACAGGCTTTCTCACAAAGGGCAGGGCATACCCTTCCTGTGAATTCAGGGAAATTGTTGCTCTTTAAGAGCCTGGAGAGGGCGTGCCCAAGGTGGGAGCACCATATCTCATGATTCCATTCAGGGATGAGATTGTGAAGAGGGCAGCCTGTAACCATGCCCTTTAACACCATGGCCGACTGGCAGAGCGGAACTCCGCAGTCCATGCACCTGCCGCCCTGCAGCCGTCTCTCACCTTCCCCCAGCGGAAAATGGAATTCTCTGTAGCTATCTATTCTTTCCTCCGGCGGAACAGTGCGGTTGTCCATTCTCGCATATTCCATGAAGCCTGTTGTCTTGCCCATATTATTCCTCCTCTATTAGAAAAGCATATTCTAATATCTGACTTACTCTTTTACAGTACTCGGCTTCTCTAATGCGGTGGCATTTTGCCAGATAATTATCATTCGACGCACTAGGCATAGAGCAGCTTAAATGCCTCCAGCTCAGCTTTTTCCCGGCTTAAACCTGTTTCTTCCTGCTGTCCCACCGCTATAAGCATCTTCTTATAATCACTTGGTATGACCTTCTTAAAGAACTGTAGTTCATTAAGGAAATTTTCAAGTATGCGCCTTCCGTACTTAGAGCCGGTCTCACGCACAAAGTCCTCTATAATGCCCTTAAGCTCCTGTATGTCATGTTTTTCCCGAACCTCGTTTAGCTCTACCATGTCCTTATTGAGCTTCAGATATAGGTCATGCTTCTTATCGTATATATATGCTATGCCGCCGCTCATGCCTGCCGCAAAATTCTTCCCGGTGCTCCCCAGTATGACTGCCCTGCCACCCGTCATGTATTCCAGCCCATGGTCCCCGCAGCCCAGTGACACCGCCACTGCGCCTGAATTCCTGATAAGGAAGCGCTCTCCTGCGACTCCATCTATATAGCAGCTGCCGCTGGTAGCCCCATAGAGAGCCACATTGCCTACAATGATATTCTTCTCGGCATCGAAATTCCCACCCGCCGTTTCCTCCGACGGGGAGAGCACCAGCTTACCGCCTGAAAGCCCCTTCCCAAAGCCGTCATTTGCGTCGCCCTTTAGCCTTATGGTAACGCCTTTTGGCAGGAAAGCCCCGAAGGACTGGCCTCCGCCGCCCCTTGCCTTTATAATAAAGCTATCGTCGCAAACCCTGCCACACTTTTCAGATACTACAGAGCCAAATATGGTCCCAAAGCTCCTGTTGGTGCTCGACACCTTCACCTCGACAGCCTTAGGCTTAAGTGCATTCTGAACGGGCTTGCCGGAAGCTGCCCTCTCCAGAGTCGCCTTAAATGCAGGGAGGAGCACGCTTTCGTCCAAACTGTCCTGTAAATGGAAATCGTATGCCTTTTCAGGGTCGAAACGCCCTGCATGCCCTGATTCGTCCATAGCCCTGCCGACATCTGCTGAGCTTATGTTTAGAAGCACGGAGAGGTCCAGTCCGGCTGTCCTGCTGTCAGCTGCATCCTCCCTCTGCTTTAGGCAGTCTATCCGTCCTGTCATCTCCGACAGGCTCCTAAATCCCAGCCCTGCCATTATCTCCCGAAGTTCCTCCGCAATGAATCGCATGAAATTCACGATATATTCGGGCTTACCCTTAAAATGCTTTCTTAAGACCTCGTTCTGCGTAGCGACACCGAAGGGGCAGCTGTCCTTATTGCATACCCTCATCATCATGCAGCCTAGGGATACCAGGGCTGTTGTTGCAAAACCGAATTCTTCAGCCCCAAGAAGTGCGGCTATTGCCACATCCCTGCCGCTCATGAGTTTTCCGTCAGTTTCCAGCACCACTCTCTCCCTCAGGCCGTTTTCCACGAGGGTCCTGTGGGCCTCTGTAAGCCCCAGTTCCCAGGGCAGCCCCGCATGATGAATGGAGGATGACGGGGCCGCCCCTGTCCCGCCGTCATAGCCCGATATGAGTATGACCTGTGCCCCTGCCTTTGCGACACCTGAAGCTATGGTTCCGACACCCGACTCCGACACGAGCTTGACAGCTATTCTGGCCCTGCGGTTGGCATTTTTCAGGTCATATATAAGCTGGGCCAGATCTTCTATAGAATAGATGTCGTGATGTGGAGGCGGCGATATAAGGGCTACGCCGGGAGTAGAGTGCCTGGTATGCGCTATCCATGGGTATACCTTTCTCCCTGGGAGATGTCCGCCCTCCCCCGGCTTTGCGCCCTGGGCCATCTTTATCTGTATCTCCTGCGCGCTTCCAAGGTACTCTATGGTAACGCCGAATCTGGCAGATGCCACCTGCTTAATTGCGCTGTTTTTATTAGTCCCGAATCGACAGATATCCTCTCCGCCCTCACCTGTATTAGACTTTCCGCCCAGGGTGTTCATAGCTACGGCCAGGGCTTCGTGGGCCTCTTTGGATATGGAGCCGTAGGACATGGCTCCGGTCTTAAATCGCTTTACTATCTCTGAGACAGGCTCCACTTCATCCAACGGCACCGGAGCCCCTTTGGGGACAAGTTCAAGGAAGCTCCTTAAGGTATGCCGCCTTTGAGGGTCGTCCACAAGCGCCGTATACTCCTTAAATTTACCATAATCATTATCCCTCACGGCTTCCTGCAGGAGCACTATGGTTTCAGGGCTGTATAGGTGGGATTCTGCTAGTGCGTTGCTCCTAAGGCTGTGGAAGCCCACTGAGTCCAGAGTTGTATCCGTGGGGAGTCCCAGAGGGTCGAAGGCCCTGTCATGCCTCTCCGTCACATCGGCGTCTATCTCCGCTATTCCAAGGCCGCCTAC
>JAGBNO010000093.1 GCA_017634355.1 Lachnospiraceae bacterium | reverse complement strand
TTCTATTGATAATGCTGATATCGAAAGCGGCAGAAAGAGGTGAAAATGAAAAAAACAGCACTTATAATGGCGGGCGGGCATGGAGAGAGGTTCTGGCCCAGGAGCAGGAGGGACCTGCCCAAACAGTTCCTCTCCCTTACCGACGACGGAAAGACACTTATACAGCTCACTGTGGAGAGGATAAGGCCCATGGTGGAGGATGGGGACATATATATCTCCACAAACAGGGACTATATAGACCTGGTGCGGCGGCAGCTGCCTGATATTCCGCTTGAGAATATACTTACAGAGCCCGTGGGCAGGAATACCGCTCCCTGCATAGGCATGGGGGCCGCCTTTATCAGCAGGAGAAGCGGAGATGCTCTCATGATGGTGCTGCCTTCCGACCACCTTATCAAATATGACCAGATGTTTGTGAGTACCCTTCAGGATGCCTGCGATATAGCGGAAAAGGGCGACAACCTTGTAACCATAGGCATAGCGCCCGACTTCCCTGAGACCGGCTACGGCTATATCAGGTTCGACCCTTCCGTCACGGAGCTACGGGGCTACAAGGTCCTTAATTTTACCGAAAAGCCTTCGCTTGAGATAGCGAAAGAGTATGTATCCTCCAACGAATACCTCTGGAACTCCGGCATGTTCGTGTGGAGGACGGATACCATACTGGGCCGCTTTGAGCGCATTATGCCGGACGTGCACGAGGGGCTTATGATAATCAGGGATGCGGTAGGCACTTCGGCTGAGAAGGACATAATAGAGAAGCAGTTCCCGGCCTTCCCCTCTATTTCCATAGACTATGGCATCATGGAAAAGTCAGACAATATTTATACTATTCCGGGGACCTTTGGCTGGGACGACGTGGGCAGCTGGCTTGCAATGGAGCGCATAAGGAAGACCAATGAATTCGGGAATATCACTGAGGGCAATGTGATAACCGTGAATACGAGGGACAGCATAATAATAGGAGATAAGAAGCTCATTGCCTGCGTGGGTGTGAAGGACCTGGTGATAGTGGATACGGAAGACGCTACCCTCATTTGCAACAGGGACGCTACCAATGAGATAAAGAAGGTCATAGAGAACCTGAAGGTATGCAATAGGGACGAGTATCTGTAATACATCGGTCTGTCTATAAGCGCTAAAAAAACCGCCGGAGCCTGATTAGGCTTCGGCGGTTTTTGGTGCTTTTTTATTAATCTTACAGGCTGAACTAGTCAACTATGCCTTTAAGCGTATTTGCCAGCTCCTTGGAATCCCTGGCGATGTCGTTTGCCTCGCCTATGAGACCCACGATGTCGGTGGTCTTCTGGGCCACATCCGTGACGCCTATGGCGGACTCATTGATGGTGGTATTGATGCCGTCTATGGCTTCCCTTATGGAATCCATGGAGTCGCTCAGGCTGTTCACGGCATCGGTGATCTCTTTCATGGAGTTCTCGAAGTAGATGGCATCGTCATTATACTGCCTGGATACAGAAGTAAAGGAGACATAATCTTTGGAGACGGTATTTGCGATGAAGTCCATCATCTCGGACAGGCAGTCTGACATATTGCCAACGGCCACATTGACCTCGCCTACGATGGCGGAGATGGATTCTACGGTCTCGCCGGACTGGTTCGCAAGGTTGCCTATCTCCTCAGCCACAACTGCGAAGCCCTTGCCGGATTCGCCCGCCCTTGCGGCCTCTATGGAGGCATTGAGGGCAAGGAGGTTTGTCTGGTCCGCTATGGACTTGATGTTCTCAGTGAGCTCGTTTATCTTGGACACTGCCTTGGAGCTCTCTATGGCGGCCTCGGACTTGACCCTGACATTCTCGAATATCACCTGGGTCTTTTTGCCGGATTCCTCGGCCTCGGCGGCTATCTGAGTGGCCTTCTTCTGTATGTCTGAAGCAGTGCGCACGCCTTCGTCGGTCTGGTCCTTAATGGCCTTGGCTGTCTCTGCGACGGAGGTTACGCTGGTGGCTATGGTCTCTGTGGTAGCAGTGGTCTCTTCCATGCCGGCCGCCAGCTCTTCACTGGTAGCGGAGTTGTCGGAAGAGTTCTCGGATACCTGTTCCATAGAGCTGTGCAGGTGTGTGGCCTTCTGGTTCAGATCCTGAGAGGACTCGTCTAAGCGGTTGACAACTTCCTTCAGGGATTCCATCATGGTGCGGAGCTCCCTGCCTATCTGGCCGAATTCATCCCGCCTTACCATAACGGCTGCGGCTTCGCCTTCCTCGGAGTAGTGGAGGTCGAAATTAGCAACCCTGTCTATGAAGTGCTTCAGTATGCCTATGGGCTTCACAACCTTTCCTACTACTACGTATGCTATAACAATGAACAGGATAAGGAAGCCTGCATATATAAGTATGGACATACGGAGGAAGTGTGCGACCACATCTGCGGTGACGTCCTTTTTATCCATAACTGCGCAGACCACGAACCTGCCGTCTGTAGTGACATAGTAGCTGGAGAACTTCTCCACCCCGCTCACTGTATATGTGGCATAGCCACCGGTCCCAGGGGCAGTGGCGCCGGTCCGTACTTCCTGAGTGATGCGGAGCATAACGTCATTTATGGTCTGCTGGCCTATCCTGGAAGAATCCCCGCCGTGGAATTCCACGATAGAATCTCTGTTAACAACCATTATATAGCTGGAATCAATGTCGTTGATCTTTATCCCGGAAAGATTGCTCGCCAGGAAGGAGCGGAATTCCGTTTCTTCCATTTCAGGGGTATTATTCAGCATGATAGAATATGCCCTTGAAACTGCCCTCATGCTAAGCTGCATGGTTTCTTCCTGCGAAGAAGAAAAGATGACCAGAGCAACGATCTCTCCGATGATAGCGATCAGTACCATGAAGGTACCGACCAATACGGCTACTGTCTGCTTGATGGACTTAGGTCCCTTAAGCTGCGCATTGCTGGAACTATTCTCCACTTTTGCCATATACACTTCTCCTCTCAAATTCATAAAAACTATATTACCTGCGCAATTCAAGCATCTGGAGATATCCAGAAACACAGTATGCGCCCACTGTTTTAAAGAAACTCTCCCTATTTTATCGTAAAATTGCTTTTGTTACAAGGTTATTATTAAGGAATTATATAAATTTGACTGTATTTATCCTTATGGTTATAATCTGCTATTATGGCTCTGAAACTTCTTATTGTAACTAATCAGCCTGCGCCCTACCGCGTGGACTTTTTCTTTTACCTGCAGCAGGAGGTACAGGACTACGAGATACATATACTCTTTCAGTCAGAAAATAAGTATACCTCCAGGCAGTGGGAAGGGGGGGAGGAGAAGCTCTCCAATGTCCATTTCCTGAAGTCTAAGATAATTACGAAGAGAGGGGACGACATACAGGATAAGATGCTGCCCCGGGGCGTTGGAAAAGCTATTTCCGGGATAGGCCCTGACGTAGTGGTCTGCCACGAGTACAATGCGGCGGCCCTCCTTACGCTTTTATGGTGCAGGAGGCACCATGTGCCATATATCAGCTGGACGGACGGCACCAGGCATTCAGAGAGGAATATAAGGACGTATCAGAAGTGGTGCAGGAGCTTTGTGGTAAAAAGGGCGGCCGCATTCATAGCCGCATCCTCAAAAGCAAGGGAGAACCAGATATACCTGGGGGCAAATCCCGACAAGTGTTTTTTAAGCATACTCTCCATAGACAGGTCCCCCTATGAGGTGATCTGCCGTAAGGAAAGGTCGGGTAAAAAGCTTCTCACCGTAGGCAGCCTCATAAAGAGAAAGGGAAATGACCTTCTGATAGCCGCCCTCGCCCGAATTTTGGATATGGAATGGGAACTGGAGATAGTAGGAGAGGGACCTGAAAAGGAAGGGCTTCTGAAAGAGGCGGAGAAACTGGGCTTTAAGGACAGGCTCAGGCTTTTAGGGTATCTCTCAGGGCAGGAGCTCGTGGACATATACTCATCTGCGGACATCTTCATACTTCCTACAAGGGAGGACTGTTTCGGCCTCGTGACACTGGAGGCCATGTGCTGCGGGCTTCCGGTAATAAGCTCAAAATATGCGGACAGTGCGTATGACCTCATAGAAGAGGGATCGAACGGGCTTATAGTGGACCCTTTCAATCCTGAGGAAATGGCGGCAGCCTTAAGGAGCCTTCTATCCGACAGGGAGAAAATGCTTTCCTATGGGGCGGCTTCCCGCATGAGGGCCAGGAATTTTTCCTTTTCAAATACTTATACTGGCTTCATGGAGGCCGTGAGGAGCGTGAGATAGATTTTTAGGAGACAGATATGCTTGGCATAGTTAAGAAGATCAATTATATTTTGGACAAGGATCAGAAAATAGGCCTTTTTTTCCTGGGAGTTGCCATAGTGGTCGCATCTTTTATAGAGATGGTGTCCGTGTCTTCTGTACTGCCCCTGGTAAATATAGTAGTGGATCCAGGTGTGATACAGACTAATAAGTATTACCGCTTTATCTCTGAGGTCTTCCATATATATGAGGTTAGACAGTTTATTTTCGCTATGTCCATGTTCATGATAGCTGTTTATGTAATAAAGAACCTGTTCCTTATCTTCTTATATGATAAGCAGTTTGAGTTTACGCAGTACAATAAGCGGCGCATATCCTATAAGCTCATGCAGTGCTATATGAGCCAGGACTACCTCTTTCATGTGTCCCACAATGTGGCTGAGCTGCAGAGGAACTGCAGTAGCGATGTGGACAATTTTTTTGCTGTAGTCCTGAATATGATACAGCTTTTTACAGAAGTTGCTACGGTAGTATTCCTGGTCGGGCTCCTGATAGTACAGGACACATGGACGACGCTGGTTTTATTCGTGCTGATGCTCCTATATCTTTTCATAGTGCTTACAATCTTCAGAAGAATGCTTGTGAAGATAGGGGAACGGTCGCGCGTAATGGGAGCGGAGATGAATAAGTGGTTCCTGCAGTCCTTCCAGGGCATAAAGGAAATAAAGGTCTCGAACAGGGAGCAGTACTTTCTGGACCACTGTGATAAATACAGGGGGGAATCAATAGAGCTTGGAAGAAGGTCTTTGCTTATAGGCGTCATTCCCCGGCCTATAATGGAGACCCTTGTGATCTGTGGCGTGCTCACTTATGTGGCAGTGCGCATATTGATGGGGGAAGCCTTGGAGACCTTTGTCCCCACGCTGACGGTTTTTGTTATAGCCGCAACGCGCATGATGCCTTCGTTTAACCGCATAAGCGGCTGTTTCTCTATCATCTCCAGCAACAAAACTGCTATAGACAGTGTCTATCAGGACCTGTACGACATAGAGGGGCTTAGGCAGCAGGTATTAAAGGACAATGAGGATAAAACGGAAATATCCATGGAAAATGGGCTAAAACTAAGCCATGTGAGATTTTTCTATCCGTCGAAGCCAGATGCAATCATA
>JAGBNO010000092.1 GCA_017634355.1 Lachnospiraceae bacterium | reverse complement strand
TAATGCCCTCCATAAGGGTATTATATCATATACCGCTATATAACGCTATACCTAATATACAGATTATTGACAAAAACTTTCCGCTATCCACAAGGGCTAGCGGTTTATCTATGAATTATTCAACTTCGGAACTCAGGAGGACTGAACAGTTACGAATAGCTTGCACTTTTTCCAAAGCTGTGATATTGTATGGAGCGGTATTTGGCATGACCATTCAAGCGGGTATGATGGAATAGGCAGACATGAGGGACTTAAAATCCCTTGGTAGCAATACCGTGCCGGTTCAAGTCCGGCTACCCGCACTTAAAAAGTGCTTGATAAGGAACTGTTTAGAAATACTTTGTACATTCTGCAACAGTTCCTAATTTTTTTTGCCAGGGCATAAATCCATAAGGAAACATTCACCGCACTTAGGCTTCCTCGCAGTGCATATAGTGCGGCCCAGAGTGATTAGCTGCAGGTTTATTGCAGACCATTGGTCTTTGGGCAGCTTTTTCATTAGGTCAAACTCTATTTTCACAGGGTCCGTCTCCTTTGTGAGCCCCAGTCTGTTACTTATCCTTTTCACATGCGTATCCACGACCACAGAGGGCTCGTGGAATATATGCGTCCTTACCACATTTGCGGTCTTCCGCCCAACGCCGCTTAAGCTGGTGAGTTCTTCTATGGAAGAGGGCACCTCATCGTTAAAATCCACATGCAGCCTGCGGCAGCACTCTATTATATGCAGGGCTTTAGTGTGGTAAAAGCCCACGGAGTGTATGTCCTGCTCCAGCTCGGATATTTCTGCCTCCGCAAAAGCCTCTATGCTTGGGTACTTCTCAAATAGCCCCCGCGTCACCTGGTTTACCCTCTCGTCCGTGCACTGCGCCGAAAGTATGGTAGCTATCAATAGCTCATGGGGTTTTTCATAGTCCAGGGTAGGCTCCGTAAAAAGCCCGTATTCGGCATTTAATCTGTTTATAATCTCAGCGCTGCGTTTATTCATAGGCTCCTCCACCGCTTACCGCATCCAAAAGTGCCAGATATTCATCCATTTTCTTTATGATATAGTTTTTTGAAGCACTCTCCGGCAATTCCCTTGCCTTCCCGCAGAGATCCTCAAGGGCCGCCCTGTCTTCCTTTTCCAGATAATGTTCCCCCAGAAGCTCCCATATTTCCCTGCTGTCGCATAGGCACTCCACCCCGAAAAGAAGGAGCTTCAGGGCCTCATCCACAAATCCCTCAGACATATATGACTTTGCAAGCCGTGGAAGCATCCTGCTCAGTACCGTAAAATTCTCGTCAGCGCGGCTTAGGTCCTCCAGGTTGGCGGCTCCATACTTAAGCTTCAGATCTGTGTTGGACAGGCCTGTCAGGTTGAGTATCTGCTTATCGGAGAGCCGCTTTAAGGTATCCTGGCACTCCCTTCCCGCAGTATCTTCAATGGGCATATCCAAGGGGAGCTCTTCAGGGAACTCAATAAATGCAAGCTCAAAAATAGAGGCCGCCGGCGCACGGTCGGCCTCCCTCTCCCTGTCCCAAAAGTCGCTCTTTATTTTTTCGTATGCGGCATTATTTTTCTTTATTGCCCTGCGCAGTATCAGGCCAAAGAGAAATATGCTTGCTAAAGGAAGGAAAAGCATTTATAATGAATAACTTATGTAAATCAACCACATGACATTGGGGGCAAAAGCTATAATTTGTTTTGCGCCTGAATTCCTTAGGAACTGTAGCAGACAAGTCAAATGAATAAGTTAATCGCTACAGGTCTTTAATATGGAGGATCGATATGTTCCGTTTTTTTACCGGAAAGAAAAACCGCAGGGTAATAGCCATCATAATAGTGCTGGTGCTGATAGCCGCCATGTTGCTCATGTTCCTTCCGGGACAATAAAAAGAGTATAACACATAGGAGAAAGGAAATGTACAAAAAAAAGATCAGCTGGCCTGTGCTTTTTCTCCTGTCCTTTCTTTGTCTGCCTCTCACAGCCAGGGCTTCCGCCATTAATAATGTAATACTGGACGGTGTCTATGCAGATGGCCTCAATCTATCCGGACTCACCGAGGAGGAGGCAAACGAGTCTCTTTCTGCATATATGGAAGAATTAAAGAATGCAGACATTAAGCTGGACTGCGTGGACGGCAATATCATTAAAGTAAAGGCGAGCGAACTGGGGCTTAAATGGGAAAACCCCTTCCTCGCAGGAGAAGCCGCAAGCCTTGGCAAATCCGGCAGCCTCATAAAAAGGTATAAAGACCTCTCAGACCTTAGGAAGGACAAAAAGATCTATGATATAAAGCTGGATGTAGACGATGCCAAGGTAGAGGATATACTTAGGAATAAGTGCAGCAGCTTCAACATAGCCGCAAAAAATGCCCAGCTAAAGACAGGCTCAAACGGCGGCCTCATAGTTGAAGAGGGCACGGCCGGAAAGGCTGTGAATGTAGATGCCTCAAAGGCCGCCATCAGGCAGTATGTCCAGACTCTTTTAGATAATGGCGAAAATGAGATATCTTTGGTTGTAGAGAATGTACAGCCCAGGGGAGACTCAGAAATGCTGTCCAGGATGACAGACAAGCTGGGTACTTACACAACCGCATACCCTAAGTCTTCATCGGACCGCTGCGCCAATATTGCGGCAGGCTGCAGCCATATAAACGGCACTATACTCTATCCCGGAGAACAGTTCTCCGCCTATGCGGCGGTGAGCCCCTTCACCGAAGAAAATGGCTACCATCTGGCAGGTTCATATATGAACGGCCTTGTAGTGGAATCTCTGGGCGGCGGCATCTGTCAGGTATCCTCTACCTTATATCAGGCAGTTCTGCGGGCAGAGCTGAAGGTGGACCAGCGTTCCAACCACTCCATGCTGGTGGACTATGTGCCCCATTCCGGCGATGCTGCCATAGCCGGCACTACAAAGGATTTCAAATTTACCAATAATAAGGATACGCCCATATACATTTCCGGCAGCACTGCGGGGAAGGAGATCACCTTCACCATTTATGGCGTGGAAGACAGGCCCTCCAACAGGACCCTGGCCTTTGAAAGCGTAGATTTAGAGACTGTGGAGCCCGAAGGGGAAAAGGTTGTCGGAGATTCTTCCCAGCCCGCAGGCTACACCAGAACCCAGTCAGCACATACAGGCTACAGGGCAGAATACTGGAAAATAATTAAAGTCGATGGGACAGAGCAGTCCAGGGAAAGGGTAAACAGCAGCTATTACCAGGCTACTCCCAGAACCCTTACCGTGGGCACGGCCACGGAGAATGATGTGACAAAGGCCGCCATAAAGGCAGCCATAGCCACCCAGTCCATAGACTATTGCAAGGCTGTAGCCGCCTCTGTCGCTATAGATGGCGGGGCAAAGGCCCTTGCAGAGCAGCAGGCCGTTGCGGCAGGCACGGCCCCCGCCCCTTTAGCCCTGCCAGATCCCGCTACCGCTGCCACAGCCGCTGCTGCGGCGGC
>JAGBNO010000091.1 GCA_017634355.1 Lachnospiraceae bacterium | reverse complement strand
GTAAACCGCCACTCCTCTTTCACCTCCGGATACTTCTCATGGTCTACAGGGCTCATGAAAAGTGGCAGCGGACGGGCATAGACCTTGGAAGGGTCTTCCTTATTCCTGTAGACCACCAGCTCCTCCAAAGTCTCTGAATGTCTTGCAAGCGCCAATATTTCATATATGCCGCCCTTAAAGTGGCGGTAAACTTCTCCTGCCCCCGGCAAATCCCTCAAGTCCTGCCTCCTTTATGAACAGATCCTTAGCATCATTCACATGCTGTCAGGCTTCTCCTTTAGCAATATCAGCTCCACAGCCAGCCTGTCCTCCAGCTTTCCGGTCTTCACGTCCTGCTCCGCCTGCACGCAGTCATTCACAGCCTTCAGTATGCCTTTCCTGCTGAACTTCCCCGCCGCAGAACGGTACTTTCTCACTGCAAAGGGCGGCACCTTCGCCGCTTTAGCTATATCGGACTGGGACAGCCCTCTTTCGGACATGTCCTTTGTGAGTAAAAGCAGCTGGAATTCCCTTGCCAGCAGAAATAGTATGCGCAGGGGCGGCTCCTTTAGCTGTATCAATTCATAGTACATATCCAGGGCTTTACCGGCCTTTCCTTCCGCCACCGCATCTATCATGGAAAAAATAGAGTTGCTTATCCTAATGGAACATATCTCCCTTATGTCATCGGGACGTATTTCCATTTCCTCTCCTGTGAAGCTGATGAGCTTATCCATTTCATGGGAAAGGCTCTCCATATCCGTGCCTGCCCATTCCAAAAGAAGCTCCGCCGTATTTTGCCTTATCTTTTTGCCGCTTCTATTCAGATATCCTGCTATCCAGCGCTTCAGCTCCCCTTCATCCGGAGTTTTCATCTCCTGCACGGTTCCTGCGGCCGTCACGGCCTTATACATGCGGCTGCGCTTATCTACCTCGGTTTCATCAAATATTATGACGCACTCGTCAGGAATCCGGCTCTTTATAAAGTCTACAAGCTCATCGTCCACGGCATTTTTAAAAAAACCGCTCTCCTCCACCACGACCAGCCGCCTGTCGGACATGAAAGGCAGTGTATTCGCAAGGTCCATAAGCTCCATCGTATCTATGCCCTTGCCGGAAAAAACAGCCCTGTTAATAGTGTCAGTGCCGGGAACAGCGGCATCCGACAGCATCTTCCTGTAGCTCCTCTTTAAGTATGCCTCCTCGCCATAGAGCAGGTATACCCTTTTGAAGTCCTTATTTTTAATGTCGTCCGTGATAGCTTGCATAGCTTAATATTCGCATAGGACATAAATATCGTCAAGTGCGGATTTGCCTTTAATGGGAATGAATGCCTTATTAAAAAGCACAACAACATTTGAAACTCACCTGTCCCTATGCTATAATGCGCCTTGTTTTTTTGTATCTATAAAAGAAGCTCGTTTGATTCGCATTCGCTCATCACCTTGGGCAAAGTGCCTTTTGACCGCCCGTACCGATAGAATGACAGTTTAAGTTCTTAAGGCTCTGGGCAGCTGAAAAGTTACATTTTTAAGGAGGACGGAATAAATGTATTCATTAAATGAACTTGAAAAAGTGGATCCGGAGATCGCAAGCCTCATTGTCAAAGAGGAGGAGCGGCAGGACAGCCACATAGAGCTCATCGCTTCCGAGAACTGGACCAGCAAGGCTGTAATGGCCGCCATGGGAAGCCCGCTCACCAATAAATATGCAGAGGGCTATCCCGGAAAAAGATACTACGGAGGCTGTGAATGTGTGGACGAGGTGGAAAACCTGGCAAGGAACAGGGCAATGGAGCTATTCCACTGCGATTATGCCAATGTGCAGCCACATTCAGGCGCCCAGGCCAATATGGCGGTATTCTTTGCCGTAATGCAGCCGGGGGATACCTTCATGGGAATGAATTTGGACCAGGGCGGGCATCTCTCCCACGGCTCCAAGGTAAACTTCTCCGGCAGCTATTTTAACTGTGTCCCTTATGGCGTAAACGATGAAGGCTTCATAGACTATGACAGGGTGAGGGAAATAGCCCTGGAATGTAAGCCTAAGCTGATAATCGCAGGAGCCTCCGCCTACGGGCGCACCCTGGACTTTCCAAGGTTTAGGGAGATAGCAGATGAGGTCGGAGCCCTCTTACTTGTGGACATGGCGCACATAGCCGGCCTCGTGGCGGGCGGAGTGCATCCCTCCCCCATAGGCATAGCCGACATAGTGACCACCACTACCCATAAAACCCTGAGGGGACCTAGGGGCGGCATGATACTCGCAAGTCAGGAAATTGCCGATAAATACAAGCTGAATAAGGCTATTTTCCCCGGCATACAGGGCGGGCCGCTCATGCATGTCATAGCAGGCAAGGCAGTATGCCTTAAGGAGGCCCTGGACCCTTCATTCAAGGTATACGCCGGGAACATAGTGAAGAACGCCCAAGCCCTCTGTCAGGGGCTTTTGAAAAGAGGCCTTTCCATAGTCTCGAACGGCACGGACAACCACCTCATGCTCTTAAATCTGGCTCCAAAGGGGCTCACCGGAAAAGAAGTGGAGAACTGGCTGGACGAAGCCCATATCACCGCCAATAAAAATACTATACCCAATGATCCGCAAAAGCCCTTTGTGACCAGCGGAATTCGCCTTGGCACTCCGGCCGTCACCACCAGGGGCTTCAACGAGGGGGACTGCGACAGGGTTGCGGAAGCCATCTCCATGGTAGTGCTGGGGGGACGCGAGAAGATCCCCGCCGCCAGGGCCATAGTAAAGGAGCTCACCGACAGGTATCCGCTGATATAGGGAATTACTACAGAATAGCTTGTGTACATCAGACTTGTCCAAGCGCCAAACCTTTTAACCACCTCTCCTATCAGGACCTGGGGAGGTGGTTTTAATGTGTCTCCCTGTAATAATAAAACATATATTGCTGGTATATTCCGTTATATGGCCTGTACCTTTCCATTGGATAGCCCTTGGGGTACTGCTCTGAAAGTATGCGCTTTATCCACACGTCTATGGGGAAGGCATCTATGTGGTGCAACCCGAACAGGGACATACAGCTAGCCACCTTTTTGCCCACTCCATGAATGGAGGTAAGAGCTTCCATTGTTTTTTCTTCGCCTTCCTCCATCAAATTTTCCAGCACGATACGGCCGTCCGCTATGTCCCTGGCGGCCGCCTTCACATAGGCGACCCTATAGCCCAGTTTGCAGTCCGTCAATACGCTATCCTCCAGAGAGAGTATTTCTTCAGCGGTAGGAAAAAGATAGTACTCCTTCCCCAAAGGGTCCATTACCTTCTTCCCTGTGGCCTGACAGAGCATTTCTATGCTTTTCCTGATAGCGGGAATATTTTTATTCTGGGAAATAATGAAGCTTATCAGGGTCTCAAAGGGGTCTTGCCTAAGTATCCTTATGCCCTTGCCGTACTCACAGGCTTCATAGAGGAATGGGTCCTCCTCCGAAGAAATCTTTGCCCTTATCTCACTGTATTTTTCGTCCAGGTCCAGATAGGCGCGCCATACTTCCTCAAACTCTGCCTCCCCGCAGGAAAAATCATAATATCCTTCCCCGCTCTCCCTTATTATTAGGCAGTGCCCACGGAACGGTATCCTGTATGTGCAATTATCCAAGCTTTCCCAGCGGAAACACTGGCCGCTCTCAGCTATGCGTTCCAGATTAAAATCGTCTTCTATCTTTATTTTCAAATCGCAATAGTCCTTTCTCACTCAGCAGTGCACTTAATCTTAAATTTCTTTCCTGAGCCATCCGATAGCGTATAGGTAATAGTATAGCTTCCAGATGCCAGAGCCTTAAACATCAAGGGATTTCCGTGGGCATCCGCTCCTGACACCGTGCTTTTTTTAGGCTTGGAAATCTTTATTGCATAGCCCACTTGAGCCGCATCCACGCTGCTGCCGCTTAAGGTCTTCTTCGGCTTTTCGCTAAAGGCCCGAACCTCTTTTTTTAATAGTGCATCTATCTGGCTCACAGAGACCCATTCTCCGCTCTTTATACTGGCCTCTCCCTTGGTTTTCAGCTTATATGGCTGTCCTCCTTCCAGATAGCCCAGCTTTTTTGCCGGCTCTACCGCCACAAAGTCCGCAGATACAATGCTGCCGCCAAAATTTGCAAATACAGTGGTGTGGCTGCCCAAAGGCGCTGACTTAAGGCATTTGAGCTTTCCATTCTTAATTGAAAAATAGGAATTGTTGGAGACAGACCAGGCGACATTTTTTGCTTTCTTTGCGGCCTTCACCGGCTCGCCATTAACATAAGCTATCTGCAGCTTTATGCCCTTTCCCCTGCCTATGGCATGGTTTCCGCTATTGGTCAAATATCCTGAATTCTCCCTGAACCTGTAGCCGCTTATGGCCGCGGCCGCATTTACGCAGCCGATTATTGTATTGCCATCATAGCTATAGGCCTGCCCATCTGTATTAGATAAAATCTGGCCCGTCACCCTGTCTGCGGCCTCTGCGCTCCTCAGTTTTAAAAGAGCAGGGTCGGAGGCATATACGAGGGCCGCCGTTCCTGCTACCATGGGCGCCGCCTGGCTCGTGCCTGCCTGTCCTGCATAGTCGCCGTCCACTCCATTGGATGTGGATAGAATATAGGCATCAGACTTATTGCTGTCCCCTGAGCCTCCAGGGGCCACAAGGTCCACCCAGCTGCCATAGTTGGAATAGGGGGCAAGCTTCCCGTCCTTGGTAGATGCGGCAACAGCGATCACATGGTCATAAGCGGCGGGATATGTAGGCGTACTGACGCCATTTCCGCCATCATCCATTCCATTGCCCGCTGCCGCAACCAGTGTTATGCCTTCAGAATGTGCCCTGTCCAGAGCATCTTCCAGCGCCTTGTCCGCCATGCCTCTGCCCGTGGCCCCAAAGCTCATATTAATAACATGGACCTTTTTCTCTATGGCCAGGTTTATGCCTGTAATAATATTGGAAAGAGGCACATCCCCATTGTCCTCTGCCACCTTGACTATGTAAAGGGAAGCCTCAGGAGCCACGCCGCTCCCGCCCATTCCATTATTCAAGGTGGCTGAAAGTATGCCTGCCACATGTGTTCCATGGGAAATGACATCGCTCACATCATCTGCGCCGCTACCTGCATCTATCTTTCCCACTATCCTATCCTGCAGATCTCCATGCCGGACCTCTGCGCCCGAATCGAGTACGGCTATAATAGCTCCCTTGCCCTTTGTTACATTCCATGCCGAGACATCGTCTATGCAGCTGTGGAACCACTGCTCCCCTATGTATGGGTCATTGTACTCCTCCAGGCTCTGTGCGCTATAGGTCATATTGGAAAAGAGTATATCTGGATGCAGGGCTATGTCAGCATTCTGAAGCTTTCCCTCTGCCAGGGCCTCTTCTATGCCAGAGCCAAATTCCAGCACTCCTACCTTTGCCTGATAGCGCACCAGCCTCCCGCCATACAAGAGCGCGGCCCTCTCTGCCTCTTCCTCGCTCTCTGTGACTACAAAACCTCTGTTCGGCAGATAATCCTTTTCGGGGACCATATCTTGAAGGCGCAGCTCCTCTTTCTCTATCTCTTCAGCTACCTCTGCTATGGTATTCTCTTTTTCTGCTGCCCCTATTGGATATAAGTGGCCCATAGACAATATAAGTGAAAGAAAGAGGGACAGACGTATGCTCCAATATCTATTCTTCATGCCAGTACTGCCTTTCGTAAAAAATCGTATAACCCTGCAGCTGGGGGAAAACCCTTACTTGTATAATTTCCTTTAGTTGACAGCGACTTTCTGCCCAATCTGTGCTATACTTAAACTCATGAACAAAAAACAGTTACCAATTAGAATGTCCATATTATCCCTGTTAATAGCCGCTTTCCTGCTATCAGCATGTGCTTCCGGCAGCCCCTTTAGTTCCACTGATGTGGCAGATAGCCACAGCACTGAGGAAAAAGGTAATGATGTCATAGTCATAGGCTCTGACGGCCGGAAGGCTGATCCCGCCGAGAATGGCCAAAGCGATGCGGACACCATTTATATACCCGACAATACAGAGAGCGGTTCTGTGAGCGATGGGAATGTGGCTTCAGAAGTAGTAATTCCGGACGAATCAGAGAACTTTGAGGGTTATGTATTATCCGGGGGGGACATTTCTGAAAACGGCGTATACCTGAAAAGCGTAAAGACCCCCGGCGAAGCAATCATTACCTTTGCCGGCGACATAGACTTTGACGACCGCTATTCCAATATGGCGGCGCTTAGGGGACGGTCCAACGGCATACTGGATTCCATAAGCCCTGCCCTTATCTCCAGGATGAAGGATTCTGACATCTGTATGTTGAATAATGAGTTTCCTTACAGTAAGCGTGGCACTCCTACCCCAAATAAAAAGTTCACATTCAGGGCAGACCCCTCCACTGTTTCCTTTCTGGAAAAAATGGGCGTGGACATAGTATCCCTTGCAAATAATCACGCTTACGATTACGGTCCCGATGCCCTGCTGGACACCTTTGACACTCTTACCAATGCAGGGATCCCCTATGTAGGAGCGGGCCACAATCTTGAAGAGGCAAAAAAGCCTGTGTATTTCATTGCCGGCGGCATGAAGATAGCCTTCGTTTCTGCCACACAGATAGAGCGGAGCCTCCCTCCGGATACTAAGGAGGCCACGGAAACAGAACCCGGAGTGCTGCGCACCCTGGATCCTGAAAAATTTGTGGAGGTAATACGCAGCGCCAAGGCCGACAGCGACTTTGTAATTGTCTATGTGCATTGGGGCAGCGAAAACGTGAACCGCTATGAAGCCGCACAGCACGACCTCGCAAAGGCCTATGTGGACGCAGGGGCAGACCTCATTATGGGTGACCACCCACATGTGCTGCAGGGCTTTGAGTATATAGACCATGTGCCCGTGCTCTATAGCCTCGGTAACTACTGGTTCAATTCCAAAGCCCTGGACACCTGCCTCATAGAAACCGCATTAAAGGATGGCTCCATAAAAAGCCTTAAATTCATCCCATGCAGACAGCAGAGCTGCCGCACCAGTGAAGCTGAACCGGGAGACGGCAATTTCGAGCGCATCCTTGCAGATATGAGAAGCTATTCCCACGAAAATGTAAGCCTGGACGAGGAGGGCTACGTCACAGAAAAATAGCCCTTCCCCTCCTACCTCTGCTGCAACGCCTCTACGAGCGCCGGCAGGAACTGCTTCTTTCTGGACACTACTCCATCCAGGCAGATGCTTCCATCCTCTGCCCTCTTATTTCCAAAGGCGTCCTCCAAAACTTCCTCGGCATTATTGCCGGCAAAGAGCACCTCTGACGATTCTTTAAGTATATTTGTGAAAAGTAAAAAGATCATGTCGAGGTTCTTTGCATTTTCAAGTTCCCCTTGAAGCACCGGCTCTACCCTCTTTTCCAGTTCCTTAAGCTCTTCAGCGTCCATAGAGTTAATCTGCCCTATGCCCACGGTCAGGTCGTTTACGGAGAAACGCTTGAAGTCCTGGCGTATTATCTCGCCGGGGGTCTTGCTGGACAGGTTGCTGCCCGCCCTGAAGATTTCCAGCGCAAAGGCCTCATCGTCTATCCCTGCTATCTCAGAGAGCATCTTTCCGGCCTTCTTATCCTCCTCTGTGCAGGTAGGGGAACGGTAAAGCAGGGTATCTGAAATGATAGCCGCAAGGAGCAGGCCGGCTGTAGTCTTGTCTATCTTTACCTGATTCTCCATATACATCTTGTATATGATGGTAGAAGTGCTGCCCAGGGGCTGATTCCTGAAAAACACAGGCCCCATGGTCTCCACCGTGCCCAGCCTGTGGTGGTCTATTATCTCCAATATGTCCGCTGATTCCAGCCCTTTCACGGCCTGGCTCTTCTCATTGTGGTCTACAAGAATTACCTGCTTCTTCTGCGCGCCGAGGAAATTCCTTCTGGAAATCATGCCCGCAAACCTCTCCGACTCATCTAAGACGGGGAAATAACGGTGACGCTCCTTAGCCATGACCGCCTGCACGTCCTCGGTAAAGTCGTCCAGATGGAAGGTCACGAGCTTCCGGCTCCGCATGAAATAGCTGATGGGCAGGCTCTGGTTTATAAGCCTCGCAACCGTGAATGTGTCATGGGGCGTGCTTATTATCTTGCAGCCGTGGTTCTCCGCCTGCTTCTGTATGGTAGAAGCTATGTCCGCCCCTTCACAGACTATGATCCCCCCTGCATTCATCTCTATGGCGCAAAGCTGCATCTCGTAGCGGTTGCCCAGTATCACTATGTCGTCCTGCTGTATATAGTGCTCCATTAGCTCAGGGCTGCCTGCGGCTATAAGTATCTTGCCCCTTTCCACCTGCGCATCTATGTCGCCCACGACCATTTTCCCGTCCAGGGTCTCGACTATATTCTGATAGCTGGTCTTGGCCAGTGAAAGTATATTGGCGTCATAGGTATCCATATAGGAATCCACTATGTCATCCATGGTGATAAGTCCTGTGAGCTCATCCCCCTCCGTGACCGGCAGCGTCACTACATTGGCATCCGTCATGAGCTTCCAGGCTGTCTTCAGGGATTCGCCCTTTCCCACGCCGTCAATCTCGCGTATTTCCATATCGTGCACCTGCGGGCGCACATCTTCTATGTAGAGAGGTTCTTCTACCCCGAATTTCCTTAGGACATAGCGGGTCTCCTCATTTAAGTCCCCCGCCCTGCAAGCTTTGTAGTTTCCGTCTGTAATCTCGTTTTTCAAGTTCGCATAGGTAATGGCCGCACATATAGAATCCGTATCCGGATGGCGGTGCCCGATCACATAAACAGGCCTCTCTTCCAAGTTCTGCATATATCTCTGATTCCTTTGCTATAAAATGATGTTAAAAACTTGTGCAATATGCCATTGCTTCGTTTCAATCACATTTTGTCTTATAGATGATCCCAGTATCATAAAAAATGAAACAATGGGGGATACGGACCTTGAATCCGTATCCCCTTTAATTTCAATCTGTATTATTTACTCATTAACAAAACAGCCTTCCATTTCGTTAATGAGCCTGCCCGCCTGGCCTTGGAAACCTCTTACTCTCCGAGGTTCGCCCGGCCAAAAGCGGTTGCGCCTTTTACTGAGCGCAGATTACATAAGGCTCCTGTACAGCTCCTCGATCTGCTCCACAGTCACATCCCTCGGATTGCCGGGTGTGCAGGCATCAGCCAGGGCATCCTTGGAAAGCTGCTTTAAGTCTTCCTCTTTGATAACGCCCTTTAAGCTCATCTCTATGCCTACATCCTCGCCAAGCTTCCTTACTGCGTCAATGGCGGCCTTCCTGTACTCGTCCTGGCTCATCTCATCCACGCCCTCGACACCGAATACCCTGGCTATCTCGCGGTACTTCTCGCCCGTATTGGGAGCATTGAACTCCATGATGGTGGGAAGCAGAGTTGCGCAGGCCTTGCCGTGAGGCATATCATAGTAAGCAGAAAGGGTATGGGCCATTGAGTGGTCAATTCCAAGACCCACATTGGAGAAGCCCATGCCTGCCACATACTGTCCAAGAGCCATGCCTTCCCTGCCCTCGTCCTTATTCTCTACAGCATCCCTTAAGGAGCGGGCGATTATCTCTATGGCCTTGATGTGGAACATATCGGAGAGTTCCCATGCGCCCTTGGTGATATAGCCCTCGATGGCGTGTGTGAGTGCATCCATGCCGGTAGCCGCAGTGAGGCCCTTGGGCATAGAGGACATCATATCCGGATCAATGACCGCCACGACAGGTATATCGTGGGTATCTACGCAGACGAACTTCCTCTTCTTCTCCACGTCTGTGATGACGTAGTTGATCGTGACCTCAGCCGCCGTACCTGCAGTTGTAGGGACAGCAATGATGGGAACACTGGGGTTCTTTGTAGGGGCTACGCCCTCAAGGGAACGGACATCCTCAAACCTGGGGTTATTTACAATGATACCCACAGCCTTGCTGGTATCCATGGAAGAACCGCCGCCTATTGCCACTATGCAGTCAGCCTCGCTGTACCTGAAGCTCTTCACGCCATTCTGCACATTCTCTATGGTAGGATTGGGCTTAATCTCGCTATACAGCTCAAAAGGAATGCCTTCCTTGTCAAGGAGATCTGTCACTTTCTTAGTAATTCCGAATTTAACAAGATCAGGGTCTGAAGCTACCCACGCCTTCTTGAAGCCACGCGCCTTAATCTCCTGAGGCACTGCTTCAATAGCGCCCTTGCCGTGATAGGAAGTCTCATTCAGGGTAAATTTGTTCATTGGTCTAGTTCTCCTTTCGCAAACACACCAGGCAAAATCTATTGCCCTAACAAAATGTTCTACATATTATACCAAAAATCCGTACATAATCAACAGATAAATATATATAATTCCTTGACAAAGCCTTACAAAATGCTTATAAATAGGTTTGCTGGGTAAAACATAGGGAAAGGGCAAACATTCAGGCTTCATTCGCTATGCCCCGGCAATTCTAGAAAGTTCGTTACGAAAGATTTAAAAGGAGGATGTTCCAAAATGAACAAAACAGAACTGGTAGCCGCTATCGCAACAAAATCCGGTCTATCAAAAAAAGATGCAGAAGCTGCGCTGAAGGCTTTTACGGATACGGTGTCTGAAGCGCTTAAAAACGGCGGAAAAGTCCAGCTTGTGGGCTTCGGTACCTTTGAAGTGTCCAAGCGCGCCGCTCGCGAGGGCAGAAATCCCCAGACCAAAGAACCTATGAGCATTCCGGCTTCAAAGGCACCTAAGTTCAAGCCCGGCAAAGCCCTGAAGGATATGGTAAACGAGGGCTGAAACGGAGTTCTGACTGAATAGACAAAGCCTGAAAGATTACAGAGGACATGCCCTATCCGGATGCCGCATGAATTAATGCGCTATCCTTTGTGGGTATGTCCTTTTTCGGATTTTATGGAAAGGGAGGCGGCTATGCGCCTGGACAAATATCTAAAGGTTTCCCGCCTGATAAAGAGGCGTACTATGGCAAATGAGGCCTGCGATGCCGGAAGAGTCACGGTAAACGGCAAGGCGGCGAAGGCCGGTACCGCCATAAAGGTAGGCGACAGGATAGAGATAGCTTTCGGCAACCGCACTGTCACCGTGGAGGTAAAGGCAGTAGAGGAAACCGTAAAAAAAGAGGATGCCGACAAGCTCTATGCATACGTGTAAAAAACACTTGACTAATCCTGAAGGTTAAAGCTATTATGTAAACATCATGAAAGTCCCTGCGTATCAGAGAAAAAAACAGAACAAACTGGCCTGTTTCTGCATATCCTTAGTCGTCGCCATGCTCCTTGGAATAGTGGCCGTAGACGGCATGCGCCTTTTGAAACGCTACCATTCTTATCAGGACAAGGCGGCGGAGATCCGTTCGGAAATAGAGGCTGAGCACCAGCGCACTGCCGAGCTGGAAGAATTCGAGAAGTATACGCATACAAAAAAATATGCAGAAGAAGTGGCTAAGGAAAAGCTGGGGCTCATTCATGAGGGTGAGATAATATTTAAGCCGGAAAATCAGGAATAATAGTGCTTCGGATTTTGTAACTTTTCAGCCCCCCGCAAAAAGAGGGCCGGAATGCGCAGCTCTTTCGTTCCTTACAAATGTATAGAAGCACTGCTCGGTTTTTGATGGATAAAAAATTGCCGCATTCAAGTCTGGAAGATACTGTCAGGAAATATATAGGGCAGTATGGGATGATCCAAAAAGGCGACCGCATAGCAGCCGGGGTTTCTGGAGGGGCAGATTCAATGTGCCTCCTTTTTTTGTTGCATAGATTTAGTCAGGAAATGGGCTTTTCCCTTGAAATAGTGCATGTAGAGCACGGCATAAGGGGAAGTGAGTCCGTAGAAGATGCCGCCTATGTAAAAAACATCTGCGAAAAGCTCTCCCTGCCCTGCCGCATAGTTTCCCTTGATATACCGGAGCTCGCAAAGAAACTGCATCTATCTGTGGAGGAGGCCGGCCGGAAGGCGCGCTATGCCGCCTTTAATGAAACTGACCCAGACAAGATAGCCGTAGCCCACAATATGGGCGATACGGCGGAAACACTGCTATTTAACCTCTTCCGCGGCTCTGGGATAAAAGGGGCCGCTTCCATACAGCCCATGAATGGCAAGGTCATACGGCCGCTTTTAAGCGTGGGCCGTGCGGATATAGAGGCCTACTGCCGCTCAAACCGCATAGTCTGGAGGACAGATTCCACAAATGCCGAAATGAACTATGCCAGAAACAGGATACGCTTAAATATCCTTCCCGAAGCTGAAAAGGTCAACCCCGAAGCCGTAAAGCACCTTTTCAAGGCCGCCCAGCATTTTCAAAGGGCAGAAACATTCCTCGCAAAATGTACAGACGAGTGCTTCCATAAGTATGCCTGCAAAAATAAAGAAGGCGGCCTAAGGCTACGCCTGGATTTATTTAAGAATGAGGAAAGCCTCCTTATCAGCCGCACCATACAGCTCTGCATAAACGAGGTGCTGGGCTCTGCCTACAATGTCACGGAAAAGCACATAGAAGATGTCCTAGCCCTTATGGACAGGCAGAGCGGGAAAAGCGCCTCCCTGCCCGATGGGGCCGTGGCTGTAAGAGAATTCGGAGAAATAGTATTCTACCCTCCAAGTTCTTCAATAGAAAAACATTCACCTCCCCCTGCTCCGGCTGAAATCCCCCTGCCTGAAGGCGGGCAAGGCAGGATAAGCCTGCCGGACGGGAATTCTTATAATTTTTCCATTGAAGACCCTCCAGACCCAATGCCTGCCGCAATCCCAAATCTAAAGTATACTAAATGGCTGGACTATGATAAGATAAGCGGCGGTGCTGTCTTCCGCACGAGGAGGAGCGGGGATTATATAACTATAAGATCGGGAAGGAAAAAACTAAAGGACTTATTTATAGCAGAAAAAATCCCTGCCGCTGAGAGAAGCCGGCTGTATATGCTGGCAGACGGAAATCATATAATATGGATACCGAACTTAAGAATAAGCGAGGAATGCAAGATCAGCGCACAGACCCGCCGAGTCTTAAAAATTGAGGGGATTATCAAAGACCCACAGTAGGAAAAGGGGCCTGCAGCTTCTGGAGTGCAGTGCTTACCTTTTCCTGAACGTTTATCAAAGACCCGCATTAGGTAAAGCGGCTTGCAATTTCACGAAGCAAGTTTGGAAGGCGCCGCAAAAGCGCGGCAGAAAGAGGTGATCATGGCAGACAAACTGGAAATAATGTTCACGGAGAGGAAAATAGCCAACAAGATAAAGAAACTTGGAGCCCAGATAAGCGAAGAATACCAGGGCAACGAGATCACTATGGTCTGCATCCTGAAAGGAGCCTGCTTCTTTGCCTGCGAGCTGGCAAAGCGGATTACTGTGCCGGTGCAGATGGAGTTCATGCGCTGCTCCAGCTATGGCGACGAGACAATTTCCAGCGGTGTGGTAAAGATAATACAGGACCTGGACAAGCCCATACGGGACAAGCATATCATAGTAGTGGAAGACATCATAGACACAGGGCGCACCATGCACTATTTATTGGAAATCCTAAGGCAGCGAGAGCCTGCGAGCCTCAAGCTCTGCTCCCTTTTGGACAAGCCCGATAGAAGGGTGGCCGAAGTAAACCTCGACTATGTCGGCTTCACTGTTCCGGACAAATTCATCGTGGGCTATGGACTGGACTATGCTCAGAAATACAGGAATCTTCCATATATAGCAGAAGTCACCCCGGATGAAGGAAAGGGAGAATAACCCCTATGAATAGCAGAAGGAATCTGGTTGTATACCTACTCATCATGGCCGCCGCCGTAATGCTCATCTATACCATGAGCAACCGTTGGCAGGTAAGGGATGTCTATTCCCATGAGGATTTCAACCAGGATGTACTGGACGGAAAAGTCCGTACTGTAGAGATACACCCCAATTCTGAGACCCCTACGGGCTACCTCTTTGTGACCCAGACCTCAGGCCAGACGAAGACCCTCTATGTCTCAAATGTAGGCGAGATAGAAGAAGAACTGAAAGAGCTGTTTCCCGCCTATACCACTGTAGACGTGTCCAGGGAAAACTGGTTTTTTGCCTATGTGCTGCCCATGCTTCTGGGCTTCGCCGCCGTCTTCATAATACTGGCCTTCATGAATTCCCAGACCAACAATGCGGGCGGAAACCGCATGATGAACTTCGGAAAAAGCCGTGCCCAGAAATCTATGGCAGGGGATGTAAAGGTCACTTTCAAGGATGTGGCGGGGCTCATGGAGGAAAAGGAAGACCTTGCAGAAATAGTGGACTTCCTGAGAGATCCCCAGAAATACACCACTGTGGGAGCGCGTATACCCAAAGGAGTGCTTTTAGTCGGTCCTCCCGGCACGGGCAAGACTCTGCTGGCAAAGGCCATAGCCGGTGAGGCCGGCGTACCTTTTTTCTCCATCTCAGGCTCTGACTTTGTAGAGATGTTCGTGGGCGTGGGCGCATCCAGGGTGAGGGACCTCTTTGCCGATGCCAAAAAGAATTCCCCCTGTATAATCTTCATAGACGAGATAGATGCTGTGGCAAGGAGGCGCGGAGCCGGCCTCGGCGGCGGGCATGATGAGAGGGAGCAGACCTTGAACCAGCTCCTCGTGGAAATGGATGGCTTCGGCGTAAATGAGGGCATCATTGTAATGGCCGCCACCAACAGGGTGGATATCCTGGATCCGGCCATACTGCGGCCCGGCCGTTTCGACCGCAAGGTGGGTGTAGGACGCCCTGATGTCAGGGGAAGGGAAGATATCTTAAGGGTACACGCCCAGAATAAACCTCTGGGAGATGATGTTAATCTGCAGCAGATAGCCCAGACCACCACAGGCTTTACGGGCGCTGACCTGGAAAACCTCTTAAACGAGGCCGCCATTGATGCGGCTAAGGATAACCGCAAGTACATACGCCAGGATGATATCAAGAAGGCCTTTATCAAGGTCGGCATAGGCGCTGAAAAAAGAAGCAAGGTGGTGAGCGACAGGGATAAGAGGATAACCGCCTACCACGAATCCGGCCATGCCCTGCTATTCCACCTCTTGCCCGATGTCGGGCCTGTCTATACCATCTCCATTATACCGACAGGCGTATCGGCCGCAGGCTATACCATGCCCCTGCCTGAGCATGATGAAGAATTCAGGACCAGAGGGCGCATGATGAATGAGATCATAGTCGATATGGGCGGCCGTGTCGCAGAGGAGCTTTTCTGTGACGATATCACCACCGGCGCCTCCCAGGACATCAAGCAGGCTACAAAAGTCGCCCGAAGCATGGTGATGAAATATGGCATGAGCGATAACCTGGGCTTCATCAGTTTTGACAATGAGGATGACGAGGTCTTCATAGGCAGGGATCTGGCCCACTCCCGCACCCATTCAGAGGAAACTGCCGGAAAGATAGATGAGGAAGTAAAGGGGATAATAAACCGCTGCTATGAAAGGGCCAGGGAGCTGATAAAGAGCCACAAAGATGCATTAGTGCGCTGCGCAGAAGAGCTCCTTATCCGTGAAAAACTCACGAGGGAGGAGTTCGAGGCCCTCTTTGAAGGGAGGCCTCTGCCCGGCGAAGCCGCTGTATAGCAATTGAGGCTCGTACCCGGAAGCGCTCATCCGACAAATCATAAAATTGTACAAAAAACAAACACTGCTTTTGTAATATTTGTGTAGTCTATGTCTTGCGGGTTTTTTTTCCACATGCTATATTTCTTGGCGTACCCCCAATATATGGCTTGACCTTTCAAGGCCACAGCCATAGGAAGAATACCTTCTCCAAGACAGCCAACCTTCCCCGGTTGGCTGCCTACTTTTTAAATAAAAACAATAGGAGCTGATCATATGCAGAAAAAAAATGCCATCCTCACTAAGAGCGATGTAGAAAAAATAGAGGCGGAAATCGAGGACAGAAAGCTAAACGAACGCCCAAAGCTCATAGCCGCAGTATCTGAGGCAAGAGCTCAGGGCGACCTGAGTGAAAACTTCGAGTACTATGCCGCCAAGAAAGCCAAAAACGAAAACGAGAGCCGCATAGCCTATCTGGAGCGCATGCTGAAAACTGCCCAGATCGTAAGCGACAGCTCCGCCCAGGACGAGGTGGGGATGAATAACTATGTGGAAGTCAAATTTCTGGATGACGGCTCCATAGAAAAATACAAGATAGTCACCAGCATCAGGGGAAATTCACTGAAAAACTATATAAGCATAGAGTCACCCATAGGCAAGGCCATTTTAGGGCATAAGGAGGGGGATGTATGCCGGGTGAAGGTCAGTGATAATAATAGCTATAAAGTGGAAATACTGCACATAGAAAAAACGAACGATGACTCAGACGACAGAATCAAGAGTTACTGATGCCGCCTATTTTGTCCAGGGCCTGCTGGATGGCATTCCTATATGCTTAGGCTATCTGGCCGTTTCCTTTGCCTTTGGCATACAGGCCACATCCATGGGGCTCTCTGTTTTTGAGGCGACCCTCATTTCCATTACAAATGTAACGAGCGCCGGGCAGTTTGCGGGGCTCTCCGTGATAGCCTCATGCGGGTCCTACCTTGAAATGGCAGGGGTGCAGTTTATCATCAACCTGCGCTATATGCTCATGTCGGCCGCCATTTCACAGAAGCTTTCCCCCAAGGTGTCCACCGGTAAAAGAATGCTCATGGCCTGCGGCATGACGGATGAGATATTTGGAATATGCATCTCAAGGCCCAGGGAACTTGTTCCCTCTTACTGCTATGGGGCCACCGTGATATCTGTGGCGGGCTGGGTGCTGGGCACCTTCCTCGGCGCTTTTTCCGGGGAGCTGCTGCCTCATTCTTTAAGTGAAGCTCTTGGGGTAGCCCTCTATGGCATGTTTATCGCCATAGTAGTCCCTGTAGCCAGGGAAAACAGGGCTGTCCTCATTACGGCCATTATTGCAATGGCACTGTCAACTCTCTTTAGTTTTGCCCCGCTGCTCTCTGCGATCTCACCGGGACTGCGCATAATACTTGTGACCCTTATAACAGCCGGGGCGGCCGCGCTCCTCTTTCCGATAGAGATAAAGGAAGCTTAAAGAAAAATGAGCGGAAACATATATATCTACATTGCCGTTATGGCCATAGTGACTTACCTCATACGGGTGCTGCCTCTGACTCTCATACGCAGTGAAATAAAAAATCCATTCATACGCTCCTTCCTTTACTATGTGCCATACGCCACCCTGACGGCCATGACAGTACCTGCCATATTTACTGCTGCGAAGAGCCTATACTCCGGCTTGGCGGCCTTCATCGTGGCGCTATTCTTAAGCTTTTTAAGGAGGAGCCTCCTCACTGTGGCTGCAGGAGCCTGCCTTACCGTATTCCTGGCCGAAGCCCTGATAAGGGCTATGTAATTGCAACTTAAACATTGCCCTTCAAATAGGAACGCTTTACGTTCAGGGGCATGGGCCTTATATGCGCTGAATGGCCGCATATAACTAAAGGAGCTTACTTTGGATTATTACGAGCACGATCTGGATAACAGCCGCAAGCTTTCATATCTCTTTGATATGAGGCCGGTATTGAATTTCAAGGCACTTTTCGCCGATATGACAGAAGACTATATATCACCTCAGGAGCCCGATGCCTTCAGCGTCGCCACCCTGCGCTTCCGCACAGGAAGAAACAACGTGGACGGCGTGATCTTAGTCCAGGGGAACGAGCGGCATAGAATGGACCCCGTGAGCTCCTGCGGGGAATTTGACTACTATGAAACACAGATTCTGGTAGAGGACGGCATACTCAGCTATTATTATGAAATCTATTCGGGCAGGCTGACTATATGGTACGGGCGCAAGGGCATAGCCCTTAAAGAAGAAGAAATCTTCCCTTTCCGCCTGATGCCCGGCTTTTCTATTCCTGACTGGTGCAAAGGTGCTGTCATGTACCAGATTTATACAGACCGCTTCTACAATGGAGACCCTACCAATGATGTGGAATCCAGAGAGTACTTCTATCTGGGCGACTGTGCAGAGAGGGTCACGGACTGGGACAGCTACCCCAGCCCAATGGATGTGCGGCGTTTCTACGGAGGCGACTTAAAGGGCGTAATGATGAAGCTCCCCTACTTAAAAAGCCTGGGCGTGGAAGCCATATATTTTAACCCCCTGTTTGTATCCCCCTCCAATCATAAGTATGACTCCCAGGACTATGACTACATAGACCCGCATATAGGCACCATAATAAAGGACGGCGGAAGCTTATTAGATGACACAACCGACAATAAGAAAGCCACGCGCTACATACAGCGCACGACCTGCAAGGAAAACCTGGAGGCCAGCAATGCCCTCTTTGCGTCGCTGGTGCAGCATGCCCATGAATGCGGCATCAAGGTCATACTGGACGGCGTCTTCAACCATTGCGGCTCTTTTCATAAGTGGCTGGACAGGGAGGAAATATACGAAGGCGCAGAAGGGTATGAAAAGGGGGCCTATATCTCCAAGGATAGCCCTTATAAAGATTATTTCCGATTCCAGAATGTAAACTCCTGGCCCTATAACGGGAGCTATGAGGGCTGGTGGGGCCACGATACCCTGCCAAAACTGAACTATGAGGGTTCGGAGGAGCTCTGCCAATATATACTGAATGTTGCCCGCAAATGGGTGTCACCGCCTTATAACGCAGACGGCTGGCGGCTGGACGTGGCCGCTGACTTGGGACATTCCCTGGGATTTAACCACGAATTCTGGAAGCGCTTCAGGGCCGCAGTAAAGGACGCGAACCGCAATGCTGTCATCATCGCCGAGCACTACGGAGATGCTAAGGAATGGCTAAAGGGGGGTGAGTGGGACACCGTTATGAATTACGATGCCTTTATGGAGCCCGTGACCTGGTTTCTTACTGGTATGCAGAAACATTCTGACGAGTACAGGCCCGACCTTTTAAACAATGCAGATGCATTCTGGGGCACTATGGAGGGCTGCAGGGGGCGTTTCTCCATGGGCTCCCTCCTGTCTGCGATGAACCAGCTCTCAAACCACGACCACTCCCGCTTTCTGACCCGCACCAACCACAAGATCGGCCGCATAAATACATTGGGTCCCAGCGCGGCGGAACAGGATGTTAATAAGGCCGTTATGCGTGAAGCTGTGCTGATACAGATGACCTGGCCCGGTGCTCCCACAATTTATTACGGGGACGAGGCAGGACTGTGCGGCTTCACCGATCCGGACAGCAGGCGCCCTTACCCGTGGGGAAATGAGGACTTCGAGCTCATGGACTTCCACAGGGCCTGTATAAGGCTGCATAATGAGAATAGGGAGCTACGGACCGGCAGCCTCATGAAGCTCATGGGCGAGCCCGGCATTCTGGCTTATGCCCGCTTTAACCAGCACGGCGCATCCGTTGTCATGGTAAATAATAATAATTTCCCCATAGAGCGCACCATCTCCGTCTAGCAGTGTGGCGTGCCGCTCCAGGGACGCATGAAGAGAGTCCTTCTGTCCACCGACATATCATTTATGACAGATCCTCTGGAAATCCCCGTAAATGACGGCAGGATACAGCTGAGCCTGCCGCCCACGGGAGGAATATTGCTGAAAGCAAGATTTGAATAGCTGCAACTATTCAGTCAGCCACTTGCGGAACCGCAAGTGGCGTCTGTAAAGTTTCCTATCCCAGCCTCCGACACTTTGCTCAAAGGGCAAACTGTCCGGAGACATGTTCAGGGCTCGGAGAGGACTGAACAGTTACGAATAGCTTGCACTTTTTCCAAAGCTGTGATATTGTATGGAGCGGTGTTTGGCATGACCATTCAAGCGGGTATGATGGAATAGGCAGACATGAGGGACTTAAAATCCCTTGGTAGCAATACCGTGCCGGTTCAAGTCCGGCTACCCGCACTTAAAAAGTGCTTG
>JAGBNO010000090.1 GCA_017634355.1 Lachnospiraceae bacterium | reverse complement strand
CGGTCCGTTTTATCAACATTTTATCAACATTGAAGTCCAGGATATGCAAGGAGATGCCAGTTTATGCCGGATTTCAATGAAATCGAAAATCGCGGAAACCCGCATAAAATAAGGCAAAACGCGGCATAAGCTGGCAAAAAACTGCATGATAAAAATTTTATTCATTTGCCATGGCAACATTTGCTCCTTGTGTGCCGTAAAAAATGCGGCAGAAAGAGGTAATTATGGGTATTACAGAAAAGGGAAATCCGAGAAAGCCTGCCGGCAAATATGGAGAGCTCATGCTGGATGGGATGAATAGCCGCCATTCTAAGGTGACGGAGTGGGGGCTTTCCTTCCTGCATGCCGAAAAAGATGCAGGGCTTTTGGATATAGGCTGCGGAGGCGGAGCGACATTAAGGAGGCTGTCCCAAATTGCGCCGCTAGGCTTAATAAGCGGATTGGACTATTCAGACACCTCCGTGCAGAAATCCAGGGAATATAATATAGACCTTATAGAAGAGGGGCGGGTTCGGGTAATCAAGGGCTCTGTATCATCAATGCCATTTGACAGCGGGAGCTTTGACGGGATTACGACCGTGGAGAGCTTCTACTTCTGGCCGGAACCGGCAGAGGACCTGAAGGAAGTGCTAAGGGTGCTTAAGGACGGCGCTTCCTTTCTCCTCATAGCCGATATTTATGGGGGATATGATTTTGATATGGAGACCAGGGAAAATATACGAAAGTTCGGCCTTTTTAACCCTACGCCTGAGGAATTTAAGGAATTATTATTAAATGCAGGTTTTTCAGACGCAAGGATACATTTAAAGGAGGGGACAAGCTGGATATGCGCTGAGGGGATGAAGAGTTGTGGGATATGAAAAAAAAAGCTATAATAACCACAATATGCAAAATGTCTTTTGCTGGGTGCTTACAATAGAGGAGGAATGAGTATGAAGCGTATAGGCTTACTTACCAGCGGAGGCGACTGCCAGGCCCTGAATGCGGCCATGAGGGGCGTCGTCAAGTCCATGTACAACAGTGGCGAGCAGATAGAGGTATATGGCTTCCTGAACGGCTATCAGGGACTTATCTATGGGAATTACAGGATGCTTGACCCCTCTGATTTCTCCGGAATACTTACCAGGGGCGGCACCATACTGGGGTCTTCCAGAACTCCCTTCAAGACCATAAGGGAGCCGGACGAAAAGGGCTTAAATAAAGTTGAGGCCATGAAGCACAATTACCACAAGCGGAACCTGGACTGCCTCGTAATCCTTGGCGGCAACGGGACGCACAAGACCGCTAACCTGCTCCGCGAAGAGGGACTGAACATAGTAACCCTGCCAAAGACCATAGACAATGACCTCTGGGGCACGGACATGACCTTTGGTTTCCAGAGCGCAGTGGACATAGCTACGAATGTGATAGATGCCATACATACGACTGCCGATTCCCATGGCAGGGTCTTCATAGTCGAGGTTATGGGACACAAGGTGGGCTTCCTTACGCTGAATGCCGGCCTTGCCAGCGGAGCGGACATTATTCTCATACCTGAGATCCCTTATGACATCGATAAGGTTGTGGAGGCCATAAACCGCCGCAAGGAGAGGGGCGCCAGCTTCACCATTATAGCGGTGGCAGAGGGGGCCATCAGCAAGGAGGATGCGAAGCTTTCAAAGAAAGAGTATAAGAAAAAACTGGCAAACAGGGAGCATCCTTCTGTTTCTTATGAAGTTGCATCTGAAATAGAGAAGCGCACGGGGCAGGAAGTGAGGGTCACGGTTCCGGGGCACATGCAGAGGGGAGGCAGCCCCTGCCCTTATGACCGCGTATTTGCGTCCCGCCTTGGAGCAGAAGCCGGAAAGCTCATATTAAAAGGCGAATACGGCTTTATGGTGGGCTACAGGAACAGGGAGATAGTGAAGGTTCCCTTGGAAGAGGTAGCGGGAAAGCTCAAGATGCTGGAGCCGAAGGCATCTATCATAAAAGAAGCGAAGCTTCTCGGAATTAGCTTCGGCGACTAAGGCATAGATGGCATATCAGGCATTATACAGGAAATTCCGGCCGGACCGTTTTGAGGATGTAAAGGGGCAGGACGCTATAGTCCGTACCCTAAAGAATCAGATACGGACCGACCGGATTGGCCATGCCTATCTTTTCTGCGGAACAAGGGGCACGGGGAAGACCACGGTGGCGAAGCTTTTCGCAAAGGCCGTGAACTGCGTTTCGAGGCAGGAGGACGGCAGCCCCTGCGGGGAGTGCGCAAGCTGTAAGGCCATAGCCTCCGGAGCCTCTATGAATGTAATAGAGATAGACGCGGCCTCTAATAACGGTGTGGACAACATACGGCAGATACGGGAGGAGGTGGCCTATGCCCCGACAGATGCCCGTTTCAAGGTCTATATCATAGACGAAGTGCACATGCTGTCCATAGGGGCATTTAATGCGCTCCTAAAGACCCTGGAGGAGCCGCCTGCATACGTCATGTTCATATTGGCGACTACGGAGGTCAATAAGATACCCGTCACCATACTGTCCCGCTGCCAGAGGTATGATTTTCACCGTATGGACTTAGATACCCTGGTCTCGCGCATGGCGGAGCTCGCAGAAAAGGAGGGCATAGAGGCAGAGGAAAAGGCCCTGCGCTACATAGCAAGGCTTGCAAATGGCTCTATGAGGGATTCCCTAAGCCTGCTGGACCAGTGCGCAGCCTTTTATATGGGACAGGCCATTAGCTATGACGGAGCACTGGAAGTCCTGGGGGCTGTGGACACTGCGGTATTCAGCCAGTTTTTCCGCGCCATTGAGAAAAGGGATGTGAATAAGTCCATACACATACTGGAGAACGTGCTGATGCAAGGGCGGGACTTAAGCGCCTTTGTGTCTGACTTTACCTGGTACCTGAGGAATGTGCTTTTGTGCGGAATGCAGGATGAGGGGCTGGAGGATGTGATAGATGTGTCCAAGGAGGCCCTTTCAAATATGAAGGAGGAGGCGGCAGGCACAGACCTCAATAGCCTTATGCGCTATATAAGGATCTTTTCCGAACTCTCCAGCGAAATACGCTATTCCACACAGAGGAGGGCGCTTACAGAGATAGCGCTTATTCGCCTTATGAGGCCGGAAACGGATCTGGACCTTACGGCCTATGAGCAGCGCATTTCCTCTTTGGAGTGGAAAATAGAAAAAGGAGTGCAAATCGCTCCGAGGTACGTGGATACGGCAGAAGAGGCCTTAGGGAACAGTCAGGCTGAAATACAGGAAACGGAGACTGAGGCTGCCGGCATTGACCCCGAAAGCATACCTAAGGATATCAGGGAGACCCTTTCCAACTGGGGGCGTATCCTAAATAAGCTGGACGGGGCGCAGAGATCGGCTATAAGGATGGCAATCCCCAGCATTTCTGACGAAACTCTTTTAATCCTCTTTGAGGAAGAGGTAAAGCTTCAGTTCATGCAGGATGAGGAGAATAGGAAGGCTCTGGAGACAGCCCTGAGGGAAGTCATGGGGAGGGACGTGCCTTTTACAATGGAGCTTAAGGGCGAGGGCGCAAATGGCGGCTACCCCGACCTGAAAGGCATAATAAATTTTGACAATATAGAGATCATGGAGGAAGAGCCCTGATTTACCCACTGGGGTTTGAACAAGATACTACAGAAAATCATGTAATAGAGGGGTCTCAATTACTTATGCGGCATTGAGCCAAGCATTATGGAAAGTCACGTAATAGAGGGGTCTCAATTACTTACACAGCATTGAATCAGATACTACAGAAAATCAAGTAAAATAGGAGGGATAATGTCAAAAAGAGGCGGAATTCCGGGAGGGATGATACCCGGCGGCAGGAATAATATGCTGAAGCAGGCCCAGCGTATGCAAAAGCAGATGGAGGAAAGCGCAAAGGAGCTGGAAGAAAAAGAGTTTACCGCTACCGCAGGCGGCGGGGCGGTGAGTGTCACAGTTTCCGGCACAAAGGAGCTCAAAGCGATAAAGCTCGACAAGGAGGCTGTGGATCCTGACGACGTGGAGACGCTGCAGGATATGATAGTCCTCGCCATAAATGATGCAATGAAGCAGGTGGACGAGGTTCAGGCCGCTTCCATCGGCCGCTTTACTGGGGGATTGTCGGGCCTCTTCTGATACAGGAGAGATTTGTGGCTATTCAGCCCCATTGCCGTGGCAATCGCTTCAAGCGCGGGGCGCAGAATGGCAACAGAGATTTTTTACTATGGATTTATATGCGGGAAAGATAAACAGGCTTATAGAGGAGCTTTCATCCCTCCCAGGGATAGGCACAAAATCAGCGGGCAGACTGGCCTTTTACCTTATAAATGAGCCTGAGGACAGGGTGAAACGCTTCACCGATGCGATTCTGGATGCGAGGGCCAATATTCACTACTGCAGGGAGTGCTACACGCTTACGGACGAGGAGGTCTGCCCTATATGCAGCAATCCGCGGCGGGACCACGGCACTATAATGGTGGTTGAGAATACCAGGGATCTTGCGGCCTATGAGAAGACTGACAAGTACGAAGGCGTCTACCATGTGCTGCATGGGGCCATTTCCCCTATGCTGGGCATAGGCCCCGGCGACATTAAGCTAAAGGAGCTCATGCACAGGCTTGCAGGGGATGTGCAGGAAGTCATCATTGCGACTAATTCCAGCCTCGAAGGGGAGACGACTGCCATGTACCTAAGTAAGCTCATAAAGCCCACGGGCATACGCTGCAGCCGCATAGCCAGCGGAGTGCCTGTAGGCGGGGATTTGGAGAACATAGATGAGGTTACGCTGCTTAGGGCCTTGGAGGGCAGGACAGAGCTGTAGGGTGACGGAAGGAGCCTCGATTATTTCACCGCAATGGAGGAGGAACAATGAAAATAGTTAAAACGATTTTTGGAAGGACGGAGGACGGGAAGGACATATCGGCCTATACTCTGGAGAATGCCTCCGGCATGAAGGTCACCGTTTCTGAATTCGGCGGAATAGTCTCTTCCATTATTGTCCCGGATAAGAATGGGAAAATGCAGGATGTGGTACTGGGTTATGACAGCGCGGCACCATACTTTGAAAATAATGAATTCTTCGGGGCTACCATAGGCAGGAGCGCAAACAGGGTCGCAGGCGCCAGCTTTGAGCTGGACGGGCAGAGGATAGAGCTGCCCCGCAACGAGGGCGATAATAATCTCCACAGCGATTCCGGCAAGGGCTTCCACAAGAGGCTGTGGACTGCGGGACTGGACGAGGGCAGAAATTCTGTGGTCCTTAGCTATGTGAGTCCGGATATGGAAAATGGATTTCCCGGTACGCTGGATATGCATGTGACCTTTAGCCTTACAGACGACAATTCCCTCGTGATCCATTACGAAGGGGTATCCGACAGGAAGACATTAATAAATTGCACGAACCACTCTTATTTTAATTTGAGCGGGAACGGCTCTTCCATACTGGACCACAGGATACAGATCTTTGCCTCGCACTTCACACCTGTGGATGCGGGTCTCATTCCTACGGGAGAAATAGCTGAAGTCAAGGGCACTGCATTTGATTTTCAGGATCCCGTGCGCATCGGGGAGCATATAGACGATGACATAGAACAGCTTAGGTACACAGGCGGCTTTGACCACAATTTTGTCTTAGACGAGCCGGGCGGGCTCATAGCGGCCGTCGAGGATGAGGGGAGCGGGCGCAGGATGGAGGTTTATACGGATCTCCCTGGGGTACAGTTCTATGCGGGGAACTTCATAAGGGATGGCCTTAAGGGAAAGGACGGCCTGACTTATGGAAAGAGGTCCGGCCTCTGCCTCGAAACACAGTACTTCCCCAACAGCGTAAATCAGGAGGGATTCAAGAGCCCCGTCTTTGACGCAGGGGTCAGGTATGATACGTCTACAACATATAAATTCATGGTGGTGTAGGAAGTAAATATAAAAGGAGGAAGGACTAAATGCTGGAGGAATTAAAGAAACAGGTCTATGAGGCCAATATGCTGCTTCCAAAGTATGACATGGTGACCTTCACTTGGGGCAACGTAAGCGGGATTGACAGAGAGTCGGGATTTTTTGTGATCAAGCCCAGCGGCGTGGAGTATGAGAAGCTGTCACCGGAGGATATGGTGGTAGTGAACCTGAATGGAGAAAAGGTGGAAGGACGCTACAATCCATCTTCCGACACAGCTACCCACGCAGAGCTCTATAGGAAGTGGGACGATATAGGCGGCGTGGTGCACACTCATTCCTCATGGGCCACCAGCTGGGCTCAGGCGGGACGGGACATACCCTGCTATGGAACCACACATGCTGACTATTTCTATGGTTCTGTGCCCTGCCTGCGCTGCCTTACAAAAGAGGAGATAGACGAGGCCTACGAGAAGAATACAGGAGTGCTTATCACCGACTATTTCAAGGATAAAGACCACATTGCGGTACAGGCGGTGCTCTGCAAGAACCATGGCCCCTTCGCCTGGGGCAAGGATGCCGTAGATGCGGTGCATACCGCGGTTGTGCTGGAAGAGGTGGCAAAGATGGCGGCGAGGACAGAGACCATAAATCCCAGGGTTGCTGTCTGCCCCCAGGAAGTGCAGGACAAGCACTACTACAGGAAGCATGGCGCAAATGCCTACTACGGGCAGGGGAACTGAACTTTAGGAACTGCGGCAGACAAGCAATTAGTTCAAATAAGAATGTGTCAGGACATTAGGTTAATTCGCTGCAGATCCTTAGTATGAGAATGCTGAATGAAATTTAAATAATCACACAATAAAGGAGGTAGAAAACAGGCATGGACAAGCAGAAACTGGAAAAAACGGCAAATGAGGTTCGGAAAGGCATCATCAGGGCCGTGCATAGCGCAAAGTCCGGACATCCGGGCGGCTCGCTTTCGGCGGCAGATATTTATACATATCTATATTTCGAAGAGATGAATATAGATCCGAAGAATCCCAAGGATCCCGACAGGGACCGTTTCGTGCTGTCGAAAGGGCATACCGCTCCCGGCTTTTATTCCGCATTGGCAAACAGGGGCTTTTTCCCTGTTGAGGACCTGACCACCCTTAGGCATCTGGGCTCCTATCTGCAGGGACATCCCGATATGAAGCACATACCCGGCGTAGATATGTCCAGCGGCTCTTTGGGGCAGGGACTTTCAGCGGCAGTCGGCATGGCCCTGGCAGCAAGGCTGGACAATAAGAGCTACAGGACCTACTGCCTCTGTGGCGACGGTGAGATAGAGGAAGGGCAGATATGGGAGGCGGCCATGTTTGCAGGGGCTAGGAAGCTCGACAACCTCTGCGTGATAGTGGACAATAACAATCTGCAGATAGACGGTCCCATATCAGAGGTCTGTTCACCCTATCCCATAGATAAAAAGTTCGAAGCCTTCAATTTCCATGTGATTAATATAGATGGCAACAATTTCGACGAGATAAAGAAGGCCTTTGACGAGGCGAAGGCCACAAAGGGCATGCCCACTGCCATCATAGCGAAGACCGTGAAGGGCAAGGGCGTATCCTTTATGGAAGACCAGGTAGGCTGGCATGGCAAGGCGCCCAATGATGAGGAATTTGAGAAAGCTATGGCTGAGCTCGAAAGGGCTGCGGGCTGAAGTGAATAGAGGAGGGAAAAATGAGTGAACAGAAAAGCATAGCAACCCGTGAGAGCTACGGCAACGCTCTTGCGGCCCTGGGAGAAGAATTCCCGAATTTAGTCGTACTGGATGCAGACTTGGCCAATGCCACCAAAACGCTGACATTCCAGAAGAAATTTCCGGAGAGGCATATAGACTGCGGCATAGCTGAGGCCAACATGACAGGCATAGCCGCAGGCCTTGCCACCACAGGAAAGATACCCTTTATCAGCTCCTTTGCCATGTTCGCGGCGGGCAGGAACTTTGAGCAGGTGAGGAATTCCATAGGATATCCCCATCTCAATGTGAAAATAGGCGCAACACATGCGGGCATAACCGTAGGAGAGGACGGGGCGAGCCACCAGTCCATAGAGGATATTTCCCTCATGCGCACCATACCCGGCATGACCGTAATAGTGCCCAGTGACGACGTGGAAGTCCATGCCGCTGTGAGGGCGGCCATAGAGACAGATGGGCCGTTCTATCTGCGATTCAGCAGGGCGGCTTCTCCTGTCATAAATGACGGAGCCGATTACCATTTTGAAGTGGGCAAGGGCATTACCGTAAGGGATGGCAAGGACCTGACCATAGTGGCCTGTGGAAATGAGGTTTACCACGCCCTCGTTGCGGCGGATAAGCTGAAAGAGGACGGCGTAGATGCCAGGGTCATTAATATGCATACCATTAAGCCCCTGGACCAGGATATACTCATTAAGGCCGCAGAGGAGACTGGCAGGATATTTACCGTGGAAGAGGGCACTGTCATTGGTGGCCTTGGGAGCGCAGTGGCGGAGCTTCTGTCCTGCAAGCACCCTGTCAGCGTCCACAGGATAGGAATTTTCGATGTATTCGGGGAGTCTGGCTCCTGGAAGGAACTATTGAAGAAGTACAAGCTGGACGGGGATGGGATTTACGAGCAGATAAAGGCCCGTCTTTGATTCCTCCTAAGTAAAAGGTGCATGCCGGAATTTACAGTTATTAAATCGGAAGAGAGCAGGACCGCTGACAGGAAGGTGCGCCTGCACCGCATAGGCATCATTGCCAGGATAGTGGCCGTGGCTGTCCTTGTGCTGGGGGCCCTGTTCTTTATCCGGCATTTTTTTGATACACAGGTCTATACTGGCTATGAGATACTGTCCAAGTCTCTCCGCTCAGACTCGGATACGGCCCAGTATATGAGCTATAATGGGCATATACTGAAATACAGCCAAGACGGCGCTGAAGCCTTTGACGGCACGAAGGACATGCTGTGGAATGTCACATACGAGATGCAGAATCCGCAGGTGGCTACCTGTGGCGACTATGTGGCGCTAGGCGACCAGGGCTCTACGGAGATTCTGGTCGTGGACCCCAAAGGAGCGCAGACGGAGATAAGGACGAAGCTCCCCGTGCTCAATTTCTGCGTGGCCGGCCAGGGTGTAGTGGCGGCTGTGCTGGAGGATGGCACTACGTCCAGGATCAATATTTATGACAAGGAGGGCACGGTCCTTGCGGGCATAAAGAGCACTATGGGAAAGAGCGGCTATCCCATGGACATAACGCTTTCCCCAAATGGCACTCTGCTGGGGGTTGCATACGTGCGCATGAACCAGAACCAGCTCTATTCCTCTGTCGCCTTCTACAATTTCGGGGGCGTCGGCCGCAATGAGATAGACAACTATGTGAGCGGTTATGACTATGACGGCACGGTGATACCCAGGATACGTTTTTTAAGTGACCGCTCTGCAGTGGCTATAGGCGACGACCGCATGGTTTTTTATAATGGGGGCCAGAAGCCGGAGTCTATCTCAGAGAACCGCATAGACAGGGAAATACAGAGCGTATTCTATGGAAATGGGGAGGTGGCCCTGGTCTTCAGGTCCGGACAGGGTGGTGACAGCTCTGAGATAGAGCTTTACAATGACAGGGGTAAACTGGAGTTCTCCAAGGAATTTGACCTTAAATATACCGATGTGCAGCTAGCCAATGGGCTTATTATCATATATAACGATGCTTTCTGCCAGATTTTCAATAGGAGGGGGCTGTCCAAATTCGACGGCGTATTTGAGGATTCGACCCTCCTTATGGTGCCGACTAAGTCTCCGACAAGGTATACACTGGTCAATAGGAATACCACACAGAGCATAAGGCTGGACTAGGGTGATTTGAAGTGGCTGCCGATATTGTTCTATTCATACTCTGCTTTTTAGTCATATCTTTTGGCTACAGGGGGGCAAAGCAGGGGTTTTTGCGCATAGCCTTTTCGTTGGTATCAGTAATACTTACGCTTTGGGTGGTTTCATTTCTGTCGCCCAGGGTTTCGGAGGCCCTCATAGAGAGGACCCCCATATACGAACAGATTGCTGATAGCATAAGGAAGGCTTTTACCTCTGACAATGAGGGGAGGGATGTCACCCTTCCTGAGAGCCAGAATGAGACTATATCCAACTTTGCGCTGCCTGAGAATGTAAAGATCCTTCTCATGGAAAATAATACCGAGCCGGTCTATAAACAGCTCCTTGCAGAGTATTTTGAAGACTATGTGGCCCGTTTCCTATCCCGTCTTTCCATACAGATACTCACATACATAATCTCATTTCTACTTCTTATTGCAATAATCAGGGCTATCCTATTATCCTTGGACCTGCTGGACCGTATTCCCGTGCTGCATGGCATGAACAGGCTTGCAGGCTGTCTTGCGGGGCTTTTGGAGGGAATGATATTCGTATGGCTGTTTTTCCTTTTTATGACTGCGCTTTCGGGTACGGGCATAGGAAAAGCCTTCTACGACCTCGTCCAGTCACAGCCTGTATTAAAATATGTTTATGAGAATAACCTTTTCCTGCGCTTCCTCTCCGGCGCAAGGATAATGGGCTTTGACCTGGGGATATAGATATGGGTGCGGCCAAGGATGCTCCATTTGAATATGTGCCGGCCGCTGGCACGGAAGAGGATAATAAGACTGAAAGGATAAGCCTTATTTCCATAATCTACCGTGTCGCTCCATACCTTACGCAGTGCATAGATAGCCTTATATCCCAGAGCTACCCTGAGCTGGAGATAATACTTGTGGTGGGTGAACCGCCTGAAGACAGGGAGAAACAGGCACTTAACGGGAATGGGCAGGATAGGGCAAAAGGGGAGGCAGGGGACGGCTGCCTGAAAATTGCGGAACACTATGCGGCCTTGGACAGCCGAATAAAGATAGTGACATGCATAGCGGCAGG
>JAGBNO010000089.1 GCA_017634355.1 Lachnospiraceae bacterium | reverse complement strand
AGTCCTTATCGGGATCACCCCCGCCCATGCGGGGAACACTTTTCTTTTATTAGATTTAATAATTCTTTAATGGGATCACCCCCGCCCATGCGGGGAACACCGCCCTAACCCTTTCGCTCTCCGCCCTTAAATGGGATCACCCCCGCCCATGCGGGGAACACTTTAACATCTTCATCGGACGGCGCATTACTGGGGGATCACCCCCGCCCATGCGGGGAACACACTAAAAAAATCCCTCGAATCCGCCTCTTTTAAATCCCAAGCTATCGTTTTTCCTTTAACTTCTCATATACCCCCATTGCCAAATAACAATCCGGTATTGCCCTATGCTGATCTTTCACTTCCAAATCCAAATGTTGTGCAACAGTAGCTAACTTATAATCAGATAAATGACCTATCTTTCTCTTTGCCTTAGAATTTATATCAGTCCATCTATTAGTGATAGGATCCATTTGATTGATTCTTAATGCAGCCTGTAAAAAGGACATATCAAAAGATGCATTATAAGCCAGCAAGTGCTCTTCCCCTATAAACTCCTTGAATTTTTTTAAGGCCTCCTCCACTCCTATCCCTTGTTCATTCAGAAGCTCATCGGTAATTCCAGTCAAATTGCTTATTTCCTTTGGTATGCTGTCATTGATTTTTACCAGGCATGAAAATTCTTCCTCAACAATCCCATTTTCAAAAAGAATTGCACCAATCTCTATTATATGGTTATGGATTGCAGATATTCCTGTTGTCTCTAGGTCTACAACTATATACCTCTCTCCTTCGCCCGTCCTTTCTCTGCTTCTTGCTACCCCGTTTAGCTTAACATATTTTGCGGCTTTTGAAAAACCGCTTTTAAAAGCATTTTCCTCGCAATCGCCACTATTATTCAAAATATCAAGTCTTTTCATCAACTTGATACCGTCTATGTCAACAGGCTTCCATGTTCTGCTATTATGTACTCGAAAGTCCAGGTGTTGCTCCCCCTGCGTATGATAAACCATAGACGCCCTGCCATCCTTCAAAGACTCACAGATACGCTCCCACAGTTCATCCCTTACCCTTGCGCTGAGATTGCCGACATAAACACCGGTATTTATCTCAAAAAGCCATTTTGTCACATCCCCTCTAAGCTTCTGCGGACAGTCAGAAAGGACCAGCACCAGCATCATCTGGCCTTATCCTCCTTGAAAGAAAAGCCATTTTTAATATAGTCATGCTGATTATTCCATAAATACACCTCATCTGCTTCCATTTCCATATTGTACGAACCTGCATCCTCATCCAGAAGCCAGCGTATGTCATGAACCATCTTTTCAAGAATCCGTTCAGAAACAAGCTTATCCCTAACCCTTCTCCTTGTCTCCGAAGGCAGGTCTTCTGGTGGATCTGATGCAATCTCAAAAGCAATGGGTATGGTGACATCGGCTTTATACAGGTCTGCTATATCATATGAAAATGAATTTTCATGGCCTACATGCACAAAACCAAGCCCCGCCGAACATCCCAGGGCAACGATGACAGAATGTGCCAGTCCATAGAGGCAGGCGTTCCCAGACGAAAGAGCTTGGTTTACCGGACTTCCGGAAGCAAAATCGTCCACTTTATAATCGCGCCCATCCCATGGAATGCCCCATTTTTTCGATGCTTCTCTATAAGCATTCCTTACCCGGCTTCCTTCTTTACCCCTCAGCTGCTGCATTGTTAACCCCGATACATCCTCAGACGGAAACCTGATCTGATACATTTTTCTGGCAACTGCTAAATGTGACCTCTGGTTTGTCACCAGTTCCGCCTGTTTTATAAGCATTGTGCTTCTCGATGTCAAGGGTCTTCCACTGGCATAGTACCTTACCCCATGCTCACCTATCCACACTACAGTAACCCCTGCATCGCCTATCAGTTCCATCGCACGGTGAGAAATATCTGTTCCGGGTCCGAGCAAAAGAACCGATATGACAGCAGCCGGTATATGTATGGTTCCCTCCTTATCCTTTACAGTTATCGCACTATCTTCCCTGTTCAATCTGCAATGTTCCAGATACAGGAAAGACATCCTGTCTTTTATCTGCGGGAGAGCCTGCAGGTCTGGCTTTAACATCCCGTTAGCTATTTCTTTCATACTCATAACTAGTACCCCGAATAATAATTATCTGCCACATTCACTTGTCTGATCGCACATATGCTTCTTCAACCTCAATCACAAGTGGCTCATTCGGTTTCATCGCATATGTACGCTCATACGGCGTGAATGTAGCAGCAATAAATTATTCGGTGTACTAGAATGGATATGACAATTCAGATACAGGCTTTGGCATTGCCTCAGAAGAGAAGATAGGGATATCCAGAAACTGCAAATCAAATTTTCTTTTAATATAATCGAGGTGACAAGATTCGAACTTGCGGCCTCCACGTCCCGAACGTGGCGCTCTACCAAACTGAGCCACACCTCGTAACAAAAAGCGGCAAAAGCTGCTCTCATATTTCTCAAAATAGCACCGTCCCCCATGGCTCTCCCGTCCACAAAAAACAGTGCCGATTTGGTAATATACTATCATTTGAGGCTCTTGTCAATAATATGTTTTCTGGAAAAGGCTGCTGAAAAAGTTACGATTTACAAACGACCGTGTTATAATATAAATTTCTTGACAAAGCGTAGCTGTCCGGCGCGCAATTCGGGATGAGAGAAGGTTTCGAAGCGCGGAGGCGCTGGGCAGTTAATGTAAGTTTTGCTTTTGCAGGCATATTTCAGGAGGCGGAATGGACAATAATGACTTACTGGACATCTCAGTTGCCGTAGCGCGCTCAAATCCTTTAGTTATGCGCATGGTACGGATTCCCGCGGTAAAGGATATAGGCGACCTCATGGCGCTGTCCTGTATTTCTCTAGGGCTGGAACCCAGGGACGGTGAATTCATCTTGGACAGGGACAGCGAGGAAGTGCCGGGGGCAGACTGGCCCTTAGGACAGTACTTAAAGCCCGGTGACAGTGGCAGGCTGGTACTTAGGGATGGAAGCAACAGGCATCAGCTTGTGCTTTTTTTGGACGTCAAGGACTGCCTGCATTCCAAGAAACATAATAGAGATGAAATAGAGCCTTCAGTGCTCATGGCCATAGGCTATGATCTGCCAAAGGATAGCCTGGATATAGGGGAGATAAACTATGGGCAGGAGTCAATAAGGAGCGGGAGTTCTTTTCAGACAGAGGCGGGGAGCTTTTATAGCCCTGCCAGTCTTGAATTTAAGGAGAGGCGGACAGGGAACGCCATCCTCAAATTCTTTGCGCCTGAAAAGGCACAGAAGGAACTGAACAGGAATCTGGGGATGCCTATGCATCCGCTTCTGGAGACCTTAAAGAATAGTGACCTAAAGGATATCGCAAGCTATTATGGCGTGTATTACGATTCCGGCATGAGAAAGGCAGACCTGGTTTCTGCCCTCTGCTATAAGTATTCAGGGGAATACCTTGAGGAAGTATTTGACGACATGGATTTAAGCGAATACCTTTCTTTCAAGGAGTTTGTGTTTTCAGAAGAACTGCAGGATGATGGCAATAAATATCTAAAAAGCCTGCCTAGCCTCTATTACAGGGGGCTACTGAATGACATATCCAAGACAGGGATACGGATTGCCTCTGAGGTGCTGGATTACTATGATAACTGGCAGGGGACTGAAAGAGAAGAGGATTTTATATATGAGAAGCAGATGAAGACGGCCCTTTGCTGCTGCAGGAATCTTTATGGAATCTTTTCAACAGCCGCATTCAAAGCTGTCCTAAAGACTTCGGCGGGAGATGGCTTTCCTATGGAAAAAGTGGAAGGATATTTGAAAAAAAGGGTCCTGAACAGCCTTTTGGCAACGAGAAAAAACAAAATATCTTCACTTTCTCTTGATGTCTACTATTCTTCAGAGCTTACTAAAATGGAGGCAAAGAACCTATATTCAAAGCAGAACCATGGACCTGATGCCTGGTACCACCCTACGAAGGAGGAAATTGCGGTTTATGCTGGGGAGGGCGTGAGGTTCAGCGCCAAGGGCACTGAGAAGCTGCTTAAGCTTTTGGAGGAATATGGGGACTACTATAGCGGCTATGACGATGATAGAAAAGGAAGCGCCGTCAGGTCTATAGTTTCCAGCCTGCATAAAGAAGGGGATGTAAATAAGGCTATGGACGCCGCAATAAGGCTGATGTACAGGCTTAGATGGAGCAATTCCCAGACTGCCGGAAAGAATAAGCTAATGGCCATTTTTAATTCAGAGCTGCCCACACTGCCCCTTATTGCCTTGAACGGATACTCGAAATCAAATGCAAAAAATGTCATCAAGTGGAAGGATGGGGCCGGTACAAAGGGGGGCAAGAAGAAATGAGGCTTTCAGACTATTTTCGTTCCTTTACGGAGGAGGAGCTGGCAAACGGGGCAGAACTCTTTTTTTCAGGTGATAAGGCCAAGATAAGCTATGAGGACCACCCTGAGCAGAGAAAATTATCAGGCATCTATGCTTCCAGTAATCTTGTGCCCCTAGGCGGAACAACTGAGGTAAAGGGGAAATTTGAGGAGAGGGACAGACGGGGCAGGGCATATATTGCCAAGAGCAGTATCAGAGTGCATACAGGTAAAGGGCTTATCTGCGAGACGAACTGCAACTGTGAGGACTATGCTGAAGACCGTTATGGCTGCGCGCATGTTGCGGCTCTTCTGACTGCAATGATGGTCAGGGACCATGGAGAAGACGTATTCTATGGCACGCGCCTGGAAACACTCTTAAAGAACATGAGCAATACAGACGACCCTTTCCAGCCGGGTGTATTAAAGCGCACGGACGACAGGATTCTGTCACTATTAAGGGGAAACAGGGAACCTGCGCTGCCCGTGTGGAAGGAGTCGGTAAAGAAGCATACAGGGCTCATGAATGTAGAATGTACCCTTTTAGTTAAGCAGGGTATGATGCTCTTAGAGATTACGGCAGGGACGGGCAGGCTATATCAGATAAAAGACCTGCCTGAGTTCCTCTCTGCCTATAGCAAGGGGGAGGTCTATTCTCTTGGCAGGAAAGAGTATGTCATAGAAAAAGGCGCATTTGAGCCTTTCGGGATGAAGGTACTGGATTTTTTGGCAGGGCTGCAGATAGCCGCAGATAAGGGCATGTACAGAAATGGCCTCTTCGTGTCTGAGAACGGCAGAGGATATAGGTACATAAATCTATATGGCAGGGAATTTGATAACTTTATGGAGCTCCTTGAAGGCGGGAATGTACAGTTTTTGGGTGCGGGTTCCTTAAGGGTGGAGCTGGGGCGAAAGGGTCTGAAAGCACTCATGAGGAAGAAGGCCTATGGGGCAAACTTAGAGGTGGCGCCGGTGAATGTCCTCTGGTCCACTGCTTCCTGGCTCTATCTCTATGACAGCCAGGGGATTTTCAGGGTTGGGATAGGGAGCACGGAAAAAGCCCAGGAGCTCCTGTCTCTATTGAATTGGACCGATCCGCTTTATATAAGGGAATCCGACATAGGCACGGTCTGTAGGAATCTGCTGCCATACTTTCAGGAATATGGTGAAGTAGTTACAAAGGGGATGGATCTAGAGGACTACGAGAGGGAGCAGCCGAAATTCCTGTTCGAGCTGGATTATAGTGGCAACAGGGTCCTCAGTTGCCTTCCCTATGCGGTCTATCCAAAAGAGGATTTCCGCTGCCACCTGTATGACAGCGAGACGCAGGCGGGCAGGAGAAATGCTTCTGCTGAAGAGGCGGTTTCAAATGTGCTCCAGTCTATTTTCCAGACGTTGGACCCAAAGTCCCACATAGTTTATTCCACGCCCAGCGAGGACGAGCTCTTCGACTTCATGAGGGAGAGGCTGCCGCAGCTGGAGGCCATGGGCACTGTGATGGCGACGGATGCGCTGAAGCTGCGCAGGGTCCGCTATCTTCCCAAGGTGACGGTGGGAGTTTCGGTGGAACAGGGGAAACTCTTATTATCGCTGAAGGCTACGGACCTAAGCCAGGAGGAGATAGCTGAGATCCTGAACTCTTATAGGCAAAAGAAGCGCTTTTACCGCCTGAGGAGCGGAGAGTATATGTCCTTGGAGGAAAAGGGCTCGGATGCCTGGGACACGCTCTCAGAGCTTTTCCATAGCTATGGCAAGGATGACCCTGAGAGGTTTAAAGTGCCGGCTTTCAGGGCCATATACCTGCAGGAGATGCTGGACAAGAGGGATGATGCCCTGCTGGAGGGGAGCGACAGCTACAGGGACCTTCTTCTCTCCATGACCGATACAGATGGCTCAAACAGTGAAGTGCCGGCTGAGCTTAAAGGCATAATACGCCCTTACCAGTCCGAAGGATACCGCTGGATAAAGATGCTTAAGCACTGCGGCTTTGGTGGGATACTGGCAGACGACATGGGACTCGGAAAGACCCTGCAGGTCATTTCTTTCATACTTTCTGAAAAGGAAGATGGAAAGAGGGGAGATGAACTCAGGACCCTCGTAATATGCCCGGCCTCCCTGGTCTATAACTGGCAGAGAGAGATAGAGACCTTTACCAAAAATCTTTCGGTAGCTGTAATAGCTGGGACTGCCGCAGGCAGGAAAGAGATGATAGAAGGGGCCGCTGATGCGGATGTGTGGATAACCTCTTATGACCTTTTGAAAAGGGATATAGGGCTTTACGAGGGCATACATTTCGCAAATGAGATCATAGACGAAGCGCAGTTCATAAAGAACCAGAATACCCAGGCGGCCCAGTCTGTGCGGGTGGTGGACAGCAGTTTCCGCATGGCCCTTACAGGCACTCCCATAGAGAACCATTTGAGCGAGCTCTGGAGCATATTGGACTATCTGATGCCCGGTTTCCTCTACAGCTACCATAGATTTCAAAAGGATTTCGAATCTCCTATTGTTTCCGACAAAGATGAGGCTATCCTGGACAGGCTTAGGCGCCTGGTGCATCCATTCATACTGAGGAGGCTGAAAAAGCAGGTCCTAAAGGACCTTCCCGACAAGCTTGAGGAAGTGGTGACCGTGAAGCTGGACGGCGAGCAGAGGCGGCTTTATGACGCCAATGCGGAGCGCATACGCCAGACCCTGGGCAGCATGAAGGATGACGAGTACCGGACCGGCAAGCTACAGATCCTTGCGGAGCTTACAAAGCTTAGGCAGGTCTGCTGCGACCCCTCGCTTCTATATGAGGGCTACAAAGCTGAGAGCGCTAAGCTGGAGGCCTGTATGCAGCTAATAAACCAGGCCATAGAGGGAGGGCATAAGCTGCTGCTTTTCTCGCAGTTCACGACCATGCTGGACATCATAGGGGAGAGGTTAAAGAAAAGCGGAATATCTTACCACCGCATAGACGGCAGCGTGGGGAAGGAAAAAAGGATGGAGATGGTGGACTCCTTTGCCAATGACGATGTGCCTGTCTTCTGTATTTCCCTAAAGGCGGGCGGCACTGGCCTGAACCTTACGGCGGCAGACATAGTGATACACTATGACCCGTGGTGGAATCAGGCCGCCCAGGACCAGGCCACGGACCGTACGCACAGGATAGGGCAGACCCAAAGGGTGAGTGTCTATGAGCTAATAGCCAGGGATACCATAGAGGAGCGCATACAGAAGATAAAGGACAGCAAGTCGAAGCTCGTGGAGGACGTGCTGTCCGGCGGTGAGATCAGCTCTACCAAGATCAACAGGGAGGAGATGCTGTCGCTGCTGTCCTAGCGGCCCGACACGTCTATATTTGAACTAATATATTTGGCCTATGCGTCTTCAACAAGTTTGAGGGAGCTGATGTCGGAATCTATGGACATGGAATAGTTTGTATAATATACCACGAAGCCCGGCTTGGCTCCCGCAGGCTTCTTGACCTCCCTCTTCTCGACATAGTCTATTTCGACCTTCGCCTGTCCCCTTCCCTTGCTGTAGTATGCGGCCAGGGCTCCGGCTTCGTTGAAGGCTCTGTCGGGAATGGGCTCTTTTCTCTTTGAACCCAGGTGAAGTATCACATGGGAGCCGGGGAATTTCTTGGAATGGAACCACCAGTCGTCGCCATTGGCAAATTTGAATGTCAGCTGGTCATTCTGGTAATTATTCTTTCCGACATAGAGGTCGTAGCCGTCGCTTGATATATAGTGGAGCGGATGGCTTTTCTTGGGATTTCCCGATTCCCGCCCGTCCCTTCGCTTTTTCACATATCCGCTGTCGAAAAGCTCCCTGCGTATTTCTATGAGGTCGGCTTCGTCCATGGCTATGTCGAGGGCCGCCTGTATGGATTCTAGATGGCTGATGTCGGACTTCGTGGATATCAGCTGTTCAGATACATTTTTTTCAGTGCGTTTGAGCTTCTGGTAACGGTCAAAGTATTTCTGTGCGTTCTTCTGGGGTGTGAGTAAGGGGTCCAATGGAATCTCCACTTCATTCCCCGTATAGTGGTCTATACATCTAAGTTTGCCGCTTTTTGGCGGGAGGCCGTAGCCGTAGGCCTGTATCAGTTCCCCCCAAAGCCTGTACTTATCCTTTTTCTCCGTGTCTTTTAGCTGTTTTAGCTGTGCTTCATATTTACGCACATCCCTTTCCAGAAAAGTCGAAACGAGCTTACGGAGGTCGGTCGAACGCTGGCGTATGCGCGTAACTGCATTTTTTTCCGCATAATAGGTCTCCAGAACTTCCGACATCTGTGTAAAATGCCGGCGCTCTTTGTCGCCGTATTCCTTTAGTTCGACAGCGGCAAATTCCAGAGGGCTTCCGTCGTCATAGATTATCTGAGGATTAAATCCCCCATCCTTTACAAGCATAATAAGCTTATGAAACTCCTGAAAGAGTTTCTGCAGATCTGTATCTGAAAGTGAAGCGACAGGGCTGTCTCCGTCTATACCTGCGCGGAAACAAAGTTCTGAAGCCTGCACGGGGGAGAATCCTGTGAAACTATTGTATATGGCCTTATGTACGCTCTGGGCTTTTTTCATTATCAATTCTGAAAAAACTTTGGGCTCGGTCTCTGCTAATAGGGGATCGCGCTTATCCTGAGTCTTGGTGATGAAGTATTGCCTTCCGGGAAGTACGGTGCGAACGGAGCTCACAGCCTCAGATATATGTTTGATGCTGTCTATGATGGTATCGTCAGTCTGGCAGAAAATTATATTGCTGTGCTTGCCCATCAGCTCTATTATCAGTACCTTTTCCTTTAAGTCCCCCAGTTCGTCCCTGTGCTCTAAATGTATTTTTATGATTCGCTCTAATCCGGGCTGGCATATTTTCACTATCCTTCCATTCTGCAGGTGCTTACGGAGCAGCATGCAGAAATTAGGGGCCGTCATGGGGCTTTGTATGCTCTTTTCTGTGAAATATATGAAGGGCAGGGAGGCATGGGCGGATATCAGGAGCCGCTCTGTCTTTCCTGTCAGAGATTTAATGGTAAGGAGGAGCTCGTCTGCCTCTGGCTCCGCAATCTTATTTAAGCGCCCTCCGAGTATTCTGTCATTCAGTTCTTTTACCATGGCAGCAGTGGTTATTCCGTCGAAAGCCATGCCGTATCCCTCCCTGAAATGTACATTTTAAGTGCTGTCGCCCTCGCTATTATTCTCTGAGGGCGGGGAAAAACCCAAAACATCATTCTATACAAGCGCGGTTTTATTTACAAGCACTACCGTCACTGTTATTTATACGGGTGCATTGACGCACTTTATAGACAGGACTTATAATACTTTCCAAAATTGTAGATTTTTGTAAAGGTTTTTCTAAGGAGCTGGAATATACGTCATTGAAGATAGTAATTATAAACAGTGAAAATTTAAGCGGCTATATGCGGCTTTTGACTTATGATGAGGTGTTTGGCGTCATTGACGGCGAGCTGACCTGTTTTGCCATTCTATCTGAGGATGGGAAAGAAGCCGCAGGCGTCATGACAGTGCATATCTTTCCTGAGTATGTCAGGATAGAAAGGATATTCATCTATCCGCCGTTCAGGCACAGGCGCCTTGCGTCAAAGCTTTTGGAGATCATTGAGGATAGGCCGAAGGATCTGCGCCTTCCTATCATATTTTTTTCTGATGGGGGCGCAGATGTTTCCGGCCTATTCAAGGCAGCGGGCTTTTATGAAGAGAGCTGCCCTTATAGCGTGGTTTATGGCGAGCTTGGGGATATGGCTGAACTGCAGGTCCCTGACAAGCTGAAGCAAAGGTCCAGGATATCTTCCATTTCCAGGATTCCTGAGGGCTTATTGGGAGAATACATACGGAAGGCACCGCATGATGAGCTTATTCAGTTTCCCGATATTAAGCCTAATATCGGCCGCTTTTCTGACGCCAGCATGGCCTGTCTGGAAAATGGCGAAATAAAGGCAGCCCTGCTTATGGAGGATTTTGAGACCCATACCAGAATCACCTGGGCTCATGGCGAGCAGAGTATCTTTCTCTTTGTCTGCATGGCCATGGTAAAAAGAGAATTAGAGCCTGAATACGGAAAGGAATACAGGATAGAATGCCTATGCTCTGAGGAGGGCATGGAGAAGGCATATTCGAAGCTCTTTTTACATTCCGGGCTAAGGCGTATGCGTATGTACAGGCATGATTGAGTCCGAAACCCTTTCGCTTATGGGCTGCCTACGGAAGCGCGCGGCTTTTGCTTGGGATTATTTGTGACTTTTCATGGGGTGCTGAATAGTTGCATGTTGAAAATATTTAACCGGAGGGAAAAATGGCTGACAAAAGCATATTTAAACAGGAAAAGATGAAGCTCTTCCAGTTCGAGGCGACCGCAAATGCGGGCTTAAAGGAAAACCAGACTGCACTTGCTTACAGGGACCTGAATGCGAACTATTTCAAAATGGAAAAGGAAGAGCTAAAGGGGGATAAGCTCAGTAATTGGGAAAAGGCCCATGCGGAGCGCAAGAAGTCCATAGAGAAAGCTTGGCATGACAATACGGGCAACGAGGTAAAAGAGCTCGCTAAAAGGGGAGCGACCAAGAATAATAAAAAGGCTGAGTACTATGCCTCTTTTTCCTTGAAGGACCTGGAGGTCTTTATAAAGAACAGCGACCGCGGCGGCAATTCGGATGAATACAATAATGTGGCGACAGACCTGGAGCTATACAATAGGATAAAGGAGAAGGGGAATCCCCTTGAAGCATATAGCCTTCTATTAAAACTAAAGAAAAGCGCGGAAATCTATGTGCAAGAGAGGAAGTCGCCAAATACCTCAAAGGGGAAGATCAGAAAGGCCATTATTTCACAGATTTTGACAAAGACTACAGAACTGATAGAGTCCCAGAAAATTGAATATCTGCAGAAGGCTGACAAACTGTTTGGGGAGACGCTGGAAGACGAAGTAGCGGACGAGAAGGTCAATGAGGCCTTTAGGGCGCATTATGACCTTATTTACCATGTGCTTAATGGCAATATAGAGCTTGGCACGGAAGAACTGGAGAAGCTGGACTGCAACACAGAGGCATTGCTTAAGAAGGTCGTAAAAGCGAAGGTGGATGAAAATCAGGGCAACAATATCTCCACAAAATTCTTCAATGCCCTGGGCTGGTCCGCCAATGCCCCACGGCTTGTCGAAAACAGGGATTTAAATGAAAACGGCAGCGAAATGAAAAAATCCCCCTTAAAGAAAAAGATGTTCCATGCCATGAATCCCCTGGAGGGCATGGAGGATGCCACGAGCTTCGGCAGGCAGCTTGCAGGCACTTCTAAAGACAAAGGGCGCCTTTTCTATGGGCTGGGCCGTTTCGGAAAGGGAGTATATACTTCGGCCGGTAAGGGCGAAGGCGAGCAGAATGACAGGGACGCAGAGGCAAATAGCTGGGGATACGGGGACAGGATGGGGGCAGTCATGCTGGTCATGACACTTAATGAAAATGCGAGGATGCTGCCCTATAATGAAATGATAGAAAAGGCCAGGCTGATTAACAGGAAATTCAGAAGGGTGAATAGAATGCTTGAGCAGGAGAGAAGCAGCAAGGCGGGGTATATGGACTACCTGACGATGCAGGCCGCGCTTTTCGGCTACAATACCCTGATAGACAAGCATCCGGGCATAGAAAACGTGGATTATTATGTGACATCTGACAGGAAAGCTTTATCCATTTCCAAGGAAATGCGTATAAGGACAGATCTTAATAATTTTGATAATTGGGACTTTAAGCAGCTTTAAGGCTCTGCCGCAAAATAATTTTCTTGTCTTTGACTCCGGCTTTGCGGGTCTGGGTTTAGGTTACATGGCAAAGACAAGATATCAAGAGTAAAGAAGACAAGGACAGGAGGCATTTATGTACGAGCTTACTACAGGAGACCGTAGATTTATAGACGAGTCCGCAAGGGCGTGGAAGATGACGATAGATCCGGTAATTGAAAGGCTTAAGGAACTGCCGCAGGAAGTTGAAGAGAGGATAGAAAAGCTCTACAGCGCATACAGGAAGGAATTCGGAGAGTATTACCTTAATGCCATGAGGGAAGATGAGGGGAGGCTAGCCGACCCTATACTGAGGGAGTTTGACGATAAGTGGAGTAAGGAGCATCCTGAATTCTACGATATGGACAGGCTTTTTGAAGGGGCCAATGCAGATGGCGTTGAGGAGGCGAAGGGTTTGATGGCTGAGGCCAACGCCGCCTTCCGTGAATTCGAGTAGGCCCTAATAAAAGGGTTCAGATAAAAAAGAGGGGAGAATGGAACAGATATCGCTTTTTTCAAGTGTAGTGCCGGAGCCGCTTGCGTCAAGGCTCAGGCCCGCCGACCTGTCGGAATTTGTGGGCCAGAGGCATCTTCTGGGAGAGGGAAAGATACTCCGCAGGATAATAGAACAGGACCAGGTGAGCTCCATGATCTTCTGGGGGCCGCCTGGGGTTGGCAAGACCACGCTGGCCCAGGTCATAGCCCATAGAACAAAGGCGCATTTCGTAAATTTCTCCGCGGTGAATAACGGAATAAAGGACATAAGGTCAGTGATGCGCTCAGCTGAAGAAGACAGGCAGATGGGTGAAAAAACCATAGTGTTCGTAGATGAGATACACCGCTTCAATAAGGCCCAGCAGGATGCTTTTCTGCCATATGTCGAGAAGGGCAGCATCATCTTGATAGGGGCTACGACTGAGAACCCCTCTTTTGAGGTGAATGGCGCCCTGCTTTCCAGATGCAGGGTATTCGTGCTTCATGCCCTGGAAACAGATGAGATCCTTGCGCTTCTAAAAAGAGCCATGGAGAGCAAAAAGGGTTTTGGGAATCAGGCCATAAATATGGGTGAGCCCCTGTTGAAGCGGATAGCGGGCTATGCCAATGGGGATGCCCGCGCGGCCCTTTCTGCGCTGGAAATGGCTATATTAAATGGGGAAATGGACAGTGACGGCACAGTGACCGTGACAGGGGAGATACTGGACCAGTGCATTTCCAAAAAATCCCTGCTCTACGATAAAGACGGAGAAGAACATTACAATTTGATCTCCGCGCTGCATAAGTCCATGCGCAATTCCGACCCGGATGCGGCTGTATACTGGCTGGCCCGTATGCTGGAGGCGGGAGAAGACCCGCTGTATGTGGCGAGGAGGGTAGTGAGATTTGCGAGCGAGGATGTGGGGCTTGCCGACAGCAGGGCTCTGGAAGTAGCTGTTGCGGCCTACCAGGCCTGCCATTTTCTTGGGATGCCCGAATGTAATGTACATCTGACACACGCAGTCGTATATATGTCCCTGGCACCCAAGTCCAATGCCATGGAGGTGGCATATCTGGAAGCCAGGGCCGATGCTGTGAATGAGATTTCTGAGCCTGTGCCCATGCACCTTAGGAATGCGCCTACAGGGCTTATGAAGGAACTGGGCTATGGCAAGGGCTATCAGTATGCCCATGACTATGAGGAAAAAATCACAGCCATGGAGTGCCTGCCCGAAACGCTTAAGGGAAGGGAATACTACCGCCCGGCAGGGCAGGGCGATGAAGCCGGATACGCACAGAGGCTGAAAGAGATCAAAGAGTGGAAAAAAAAGACTTGCATCCGCTGAGATCTCAACTTCTGAAGTAAAATCGGCTCAAACCCATATACTATAAGGGTTTGAGCCGTTCTTTCTGTATAGCGTTATAGGTATTATTTTGACATGATATAAATTTTTTTTTCAGCCTATCCCCATGGATATCCTGCTAGGT
>JAGBNO010000009.1 GCA_017634355.1 Lachnospiraceae bacterium | reverse complement strand
TACATTCTGCTTGTCTTTTTGCCCGATAGAGCTGTTCAAAAATCAGTTACATAGCCCGCTATGCGCCTGATTTTTGAACAGCCCTCTCGGACAAAAATACAGCGCATTATGTACAAGTTATTTCTGAACAGTTCCTTAGAAATTATTGATTCGTTTCCTGCACTAGTTCCTGACGCATTCTTATTTGAATATTTGAACTAATTACCTGTCTGATTTCAGTGCACCAGACTTTTAGCCACCCTTACCGCATCTGCCGCATCGCTGGAATAATAAGCCCCTATCTCTTCGGCATAATCCTTTGTCACGACTGCGCCCCCTATCATTATGGGGCAATTATAGGACTTCGACTTAAAGAGCTCAGCCACTTCCTTCATTCTCTGCATGGTCGTGGTCATAAGTGCGGAAAGCCCGACTATATCCGCTCGTTCCGCCCTGGCCCTTTCCAGTATCTCTTCCGCCGGCACATCCTTCCCCATGTCTATGACTTCAAATCCCTGGTTACGGAGCATGAGAACCACCAGATTCTTCCCTATGTCATGTATATCCCCTTCCACTGTGGCTATGACTACCTTTGCCGCGCTCCTGCCATCCTCTCCAGCTTTATGGAGCAGAGGTTCCAGTACCTCTATGCCGTTTTTCATGGTCTCACCGCCGGCTATGAGCTGGGGCAGGAAATAGCGTTTCTCGTCAAAGAGCGCCCCCACCCTGTCTATGGCAGGCAGGAGGGAATTATCCAGAATATCCTTGGCCTCCCTTCCGCTTGACAGTTCATCTTTGACAAGCCCTGCTATTGCATCCCTTTTGCCCTTCAAAACGGCGTCGAATATGGGATCCTTTTCTTCCTTTATGGCGTTTTCAGCCGGTTTTTTTTCGCTCTCTTTAAGCCTGCCGCCGCCATCCCTCTTTTCGCAAAAAGAGATATATGCGTCCCCTGCCCCCGACCTATTCATTAAAAGGCTGGAGGATAATCCCACGCTCATTATAGTATCCTGCTCAGGATTAGCTATGGCCAGAGTAAGCCCTTCCCGCACGCACATGGAAAGAAAGGCCGCATTTATGTCCGGCCTCCCCGGCAGCCCGAAAGAGATATTAGATAGGCCGCAGAGCGTGAAAAGCCCCAGTTCTTCGTGGCAGTAGCGCAGGGTCAATAGCGTATCATGAGCGGCCGCAGGTTCTGCCCCAACGGTCGCCACAAGGCCGTCCACTATCAAGTCCCTCTTTTCCAGGCCGTATGACAGCGCCCTGTCCACAAGGGCGCGCACATTTGCTTTTCTCTCCTCCAGATCCTTAGGAATGCCCTTATCCGAAAGCGGCAATAATACCACCATAGCCCCGTACTTTTTTGCTATGCGAAAGAGCTCATGGGAACGCTCAGATTCCAGTGATATGGAGTTTAATAGCGCCCTGCCGGGGTAGAGCCTCAATGCCGCCTCCATGATCCAAGGCACGCTGGTATCTATGACCAGGGGCAGGCGGGTCACTCCCCCCACCTCTTCTATGGCTTTTAAGAGCAGGGCTTTCTCATCCACTCCCGGCATGCCTGTATTCACGATTATGAGGGAAGCCCCCTTCTCCTCCTGGCTCTCGGCATAGCTCCTCACGAGTTCAAAGGATGAGGCTTTTAACTCTGCCTGAAGCTTCTTTTTTCCTGTAGGGTTAATTCTCTCCCCTATGATATGCAGCCTGTCCCCCCTTTTTATCTCAATAGCCTTCCTCTCACTGCATAATAGGCCCCTTTCAGCATTCTTTCCCGCATTTCCATTAAATCCGCCGTAGGATGCCAGAACTGCGCTGAGGGCTGCTATATGTTTGGGCGTAGTGCCGCAGCAGCCGCCCACAATATTGGCTCCCGCCTCCAATATGCCCTTCATATCCTCCGCAAAGTCCTCCGGAGACAGCCTGTAGGCCGTCTCTCCCTTTTCGTCCACCTCCGGAAGGCCTGCATTGGGCTTAGCGATGATGGGAATTTCGGCATATTCGGCCAGCCTCTCTATAATGCCCCTCATTTCTTTAGGGCCTGTGGAGCAGTTCGCTCCGAAGGCAGATACCCCAAGGGACTGCAGTGAAATAAGGGCGGAGAGGGGGTCTGTCCCATAGAGGCTCTTTCCATCCGCTTCAAAGGTAAGTGTGGCCATAATGGGCAGGTCGCAGCTCTCTTTTATGGCTATGACGGCGGCCCTCGTCTCATTTAAGCTCATCATGGTCTCGACCACGAATAAGTCCACGCCGCCTGAAAGAAGCGCACTGACCTGTTCTTTATATATTTCAATAAGCTCCTCAAAGTCCATAGGGCCTGTAGGCTTTAGGGCAACTCCCGTCATGGTGAGGTCCCCCGCCACATATTTAGGCGAAGAGAAGCCATTCTCTTTTTCAAATTTCTTTATGGCTTCCCTGGAAAAGCCTATAAGTGAGTGGTTCAGCTCTGTAAGAGAGCCCTCCAGTCCATATTCGCTAAGCTTCACTCTATTAGCCGTAAAGGTAGGGGCATAGATTATGCTGGCCCCTGCCTCAAGGAAGCTATGCTGCAGTCCTATGAGCGCCTCCGGAATCTCTGTGATCCATTTTTCCGGACAGACCCCTAGCGGCATGCCGCTCTTTTGCAGATTTGAACCGGTGGCCCCATCTAAGCAGACCGGCCCCTTTTCGCACAGCGTCAGAAATTCCTCTTTTGTCATGCTTCCTCTTCCCTCACACAGACCACCACAAAGCGGCCGTTTACCTCATCATAGTCACAGGTGGACAGAATTAAAAGCCTGTCCCCATATTTTGCCGAAACTCCTGTATCGTAAAAAGCCTGCACCTTCATGGACTCTATGCCGGCATCGAATTCCTGGGAAGACACAGGATCTATGAATTGGTAATACTTAAATGCTATCTCCGTCTCTTCAAAAACATGGGACTGGAAAGCGCACATCACCTTATACTTTCCTGTCTCATATATGGTGTCGAAGTAGACTGTCGGATGCTTTTTATAAAAGTCCTCGGACTTATAATTGTCCAGTTCCCCGAACATCTGGCCTGACTTCATATTGTGTCCATAGATTATCCAGTTCTCCGAAGGGCGTATGACATCGCACTTATCGTCCATGAAAAGCGTGCCGTTCCTGTCCTCCTGCTGTTCAAAATTGTGGTCCAGATAGTACTCCCCATTTCCATTTACGGATTTCATCACGGGGTTATCCACCTGTGTGCCCTCTATGCGTATCCAGCCTATCATATTCTTATTTTTTTTGTATAGGCCCGCATATTGGGGCAGAAGGTAGAGCTCTCTCTTCGCAAGCTCCCCCCTGACCTGGGGATCGGCCTCCATAGTTTCCTCCGTGAAAACCTGCCCCCTGGTCCTCTTTGAAAGCATGTCGTTACTGTCCTTAGTCCTATGCATTTCATAGGCGTAATATCCAAGATATCCGAAACAGGAAAGCGCCACTATTATAGCTATGCCTCTGGCTATGCCCCTTTTGCTCACTTCTCCTACCTCGTCAGCTCTCCTTAATAAACTCCGTCCCGCACTTAGGGCAGCGTATGGCTATGCGGCCCTTATTGCCCGGTACCCTTATCTCCGTCTTGCAGCCTGGGCAGGGATATATCCAGTATTTAATGCCCGGAGTCACCTTTTCTTCCTTATGAAGCCTCCACTTTCTCCCCGACCCTGCATTTTTATCCCGACCCTTAGAAAGGCCCTTCTTCCAAAGCTTAAGCTTGCTTCTGTAGCTATTAAAACCAGATAGAAATCTCTCCCTCAGCATTAAATAGGTCTGGTTTTCCCTATTCCTCTTTATGGTATTTCTGGACAGCATACGGAAGACATTCCAGATAAGGAGGAGCCCCATTATCACCTCAAATGTCGCTGCGGCATAGAAGGTTCTGGATAAGAGGGCGAGCGCCATACATATCACTGCTGCGCCTGTCAGAAAAGCAGATAGCTTGTCTGTTCCATACCTGCCCTCCATAAATCTCTTCACCATTATTTATTCATACCTTTCTGTAAGGGCGCCTCCCAAGCCCTCACGCCATTTTCATCACATCTTCCAAAACCGAAATTAGCTTTAAGTCTGCGTCCATATTGCCACGCACCTCTTCAGCGTCAAAAAAGCCCTGCGCCATGGCGCACTCACCCGCTATATCTGCCCCTATGAGCTCCCTGCCGCCACATTCAGTAAGTATAAAGGACAATAGTTCAGGGAGCTTCATTTCTCCCTGGTCCCAATTTGTAGTGAGCTCTTCCCGTGACAGAATGTCCTTATCTATGGAAAGATATAGAGGCCTATTTAAATCCGGCTCCCCGTAAAGCGTGACCTGTCCCCACGACTGTATTATTTTCACGGAGCTCAATAGGGAAATATCTTCCCGCGCATCCCTTATCCAGGAGCCACAGGAGCGCATCCCTGGGAATGCGCAGGGTTTATCATCTGTATGGTTATCAAAGGTCAAAAGGTCAAAGGGCACAGTTATTTTTTCCAGAAAAAATCTTGTGAGATAATGATAATTGCCATTATCCAATAAATGTATCCCTCCAGGCCCATATCCCTTAAGCCGCCTGCGTATCTCCTCCTCTGCCTCAGCTGATACATAGAGCTCTGTCCCCTCTATATCTCTGAAGTCGAGGTCGGTAAAGCCGCATTTTTCCGACAGGCCCATATATCCATATAGGTCCGTCATTTGAATTATAAGCCTTTCTTTGACCATTTCACAGAAAAACACCCTGGCACCGCTATTACTTTCATTCACATAAGCGAGCTCAGTATATGCTGAAAGTCCTCCGGCAGCGGAGATGCCACCCTTATTTCTACCCCTGTTCTGGGCTGCTTAAACCCAAGCTCCATTGCATGCAGCATCTGCCCTTTAGTTGCAAAAGGCGACTTTCCGCTGCCATAAACCGTGTCGCCCAAGACTGGATGGCCTATGTGCGACATGTGCACCCTTATCTGATGCGTGCGTCCTGTTTCCAGAACACATTCTATATAGGAAAAATCCCTGAAATTCTCAATCACCCTGTAGTGAGTCACAGCCCTTTTGCCATCAGGGCTCACCGCCATCTTCTTCCTGTCCTTCCTGCTCCGGCATATAGGGGCATCCACCGTGCCATCCTCGGCTATCCTCCCATGGACTATGGCCCTGTAGCTGCGGTATATGCTGTGTTCTTTCAGGGCCTCCGCAATAGACCTGTGGGCAAGGTCATTTTTGCATACCAAGAGTGAGCCCGTGGTATCCCTGTCTATGCGGTGCACTATGCCCGGCCTCAGCACGCCGTTTATGCCTGACAGGTCTTTTATGTGGTAGAGCAGGGCATTTACCAGAGTCCCGCTGTAATGCCCCGGAGCCGGATGGACCACCATGCCCCTGGGCTTGTCCACCACCAATATATCCCCATCCTCATACAGCACCTTTATGGGTATATCCTCAGGCAGGATTTCCGGCAGGCTTAAATTCGGAAGCTCCACCCTGACCTCATCCCCAATTTCTGCGACAATGCTGGGCTTTGATACCCTTTCCTCATTTATGGATATCTTTCCATCTGCTATAAGCTTTGCCGCCCTTGACCTCGAAAGGGATGGCAGCGCCAATGCTATCCACTTATCTATGCGCAGGCCGCCGTCCCCCTCCCCGACTTCCAGAGTCAGGACCTCACATTCATCCATCGGCCTTGTCCTTTTTTTCTACCGGCCGTAAGTATGACTGCACTTTGGGGTGCCAGGCCTTTTTTAAATTCAGGTCATCCTCCTTGTATACAAAAAGCAGGAGCACCACCAGGGCAAAGGCCCCTATGGTCACATACATATCGGCCACATTGAAAATAGGGAAATCTATGAAAATAGCATATATAAAGTCTATGACATAGTGCCTCACGGCCCTGTCTATCATATTCCCCGCGGCCCCTGCGGAAATAAGGCAAAGAAAAAAGCGGAGTATCCTGTACTTTTTTGTGGGCGGCAGCAGAAGAAGCAGGGCCACCATTGCTATGAGGAACAGCGTGCCCACGATGAGGAATAATGTCATGTGCCCCTTAAAAATGCCCCAGGCCGCCCCTGTATTTGGCGGATAGAGGTACTGCAGCACAAGGACATCCCTTATCAGCGCAACCGGCGGCTGCCCCTTAAGCTTTAGCTCTGCCATTCCCTTAGTCCACTGGTCCAGCCAGACTAAAGCCGCTATAAATATTATGTCCAATATAAAATAAAAAATGATTTTTGACTTCTTTACCATTCCATTAAACCTATAAGCGCTTGTCTCATCTCATCTTCAGTCACGGCCGTATCTATGTAAGCTTCCCCTATGGCTTTCAATAGGATAAAACGAATCTGGCCCTTGTCCATCTTCTTGTCCATGCGGCTTATGGATATGATTTTATCTACATCAGTATCCTTATCCAATACCACAGGCAATGAAAAAAGCTCTAATACCCGCCTTGCCGCATCGAAGTCACCCTCCTGTATATATCCCCTCGCCAAAGAAAGCCTCAAGGCCGCCATTATCCCTATGGCTACGCACTGTCCATGCTTAAGTGAAAAATCCTTATACTTTTCTATGGCATGACCCAGGGTATGTCCAAAATTCAGTATAGCCCGCAAGCCCTCTTCCATAGGGTCTAGCTCCACTACCTCAGCCTTTATTTCGCAGCTCCTCTTTATCATTCTGCTCAGGGCTCTTATGTCCTGTTTTCCTATTGCCTCTGCTTCTTCGCCCAGAAAGCGGAAGTATTCGCTGTCCCGAATGAGGCCATGCTTTATTATCTCTGCCATTCCGGAGCTAAATTCAATAGCAGGCAATGTTTTTAAGCTGCCCATATTCATATAAACGAGGGAAGGCTGATGGAAAGCCCCGACCATATTCTTGAAGGCGTCAAAATCCACCCCCGTCTTTCCGCCTATGGAGCTGTCCGTCTGCGAGAGCAGGGTAGTGGGCAGCTGTATAAACCTCACTCCCCTTAAGTATACAGCGGAAGCAAAACCTGCCATATCGCCTATGACTCCGCCCCCTAGAGCCACAAGAAAGTCCTTCCTGTCAAAATGCTCTTTTATGAGTTTATGCAGTATTTTCCTTACATTATCCAGATGCTTCTCCTCTTCGCCGGCCGGTATGACTATATTTGCCACAAAACTGCACGGCCCGTTGAAAAGCTCCTGTACCTCGCTCAAATAGAGGGGAGAGACATTATCGTCTGTCACTATCAAGGCTTTCCTGCCACCAAGCCCTATAGCCTCCAGCTCTTCCCCAAGCAAATGGAAATCGCTCGCTATCACTATGTCATAGGCCGCGCCCGACCTGGTCTCTCCTATATGTACTCTTTCTGCCATAGGGTTCTCCATATTTATAAACAGTTTCTAATCAACGAAAAAGACGGGGCCTAAGCCCCGCCCATTATACATAATACTTGTGCCTGCTGCAAAGGTTTCCTAAAAACCTTTTTTAGAACCTTCCTGCGACTTCCCTCAGCTCCATGCTGTCACGCACCACATCGCCCCTCGCATCTCCTGAAAGAGCCACATTCTTAGGCGCCACTACAAAGATAAAATTAGATATCTTCTGCATATTGCCATCCACCATATAACAGGCTCCAGATACCACATATATGATCTTTTGGGCAAGATCCTCGTTAATACCCTCCAGATTCAATATAACCGTCCTATCTGAACGCAGGGCATCCATGATGTCAGCGCTCTCATCTGAAGTAGAGGGCTTGAACATGCAGATCTCCCTGCCATTTGAATCGGTCCTGCGCCTGTTGTTCCTCATGGGTGTGATCTTGCTGCTCTTTGAAGACCGGGAAGGCTCTTCCTTTTCCTCTTCCTTGGCTTTTTCCTTGCGCCCCCCGAAAAGTGATTTTCTGGGCTTTACAGGCTCCTCTTCTTCCTCCTCGTTCTCGTCGTCATAGTACTCATCATCATCATAGTCGTAATCATCATCGTCATCATTGATATTCATCGCATGAACGAACTTATCCAGAAAACCCATAGCACTCCCTCCTTATCTTGACACCAGGGGGTACTACGCTCCTCCAAGCCGCCCTCAGCGTCAAATAACACTCTCTCTGGCACCGAATATGCCAGTGCCCACACGTACCATCGTGGCTCCCTCTTCTACTGCCACCTGGTAATCCCCTGTCATTCCCATGGACAGTATCCCCTTGGTAAAGGCGATACCGACCTTATTATGTAACATAACTTCTTTTATGTCAACAACTTTTTTTCTCATTCTTTGAAATAATGGACGGTTTTCTTCGGGATTAAGCACGTTTGGCGCAATACACATAAGCCCCTGCACCCTAATTTTAGGTAAACTAATTATTTTGTAAACCAAATCCTCTACTTCATTATACGGGACGCCGAACTTGCTCTCTTCCTCTCCTATATTGACCTCCAGCAGAATATCCGCCTCCCTGTCCTGTTTAATGGCCTGGTGGCTTATTTCCTCTGCCAGGCGGTACGAATCCACCCCATGTATAAGGCTGGCCCTGCTTATGGCATCTTTTACCTTATTCCGCTGCAGATGCCCTATCATGTGCCAGCGTATGTCCTTAGGGAGCTTATCGTATTTATCCTTAAGCTCCTGGACCTTATTCTCGCCGAAATCCCTTATGCCTGCTTCATAGGCCTCCATGAGCATTTCCACCGGCTTGGTCTTGCTTACGGCGATCAGGGTGACTTCACTCCTGTCCCTCCCAGCCTTCTCGCAGGCCGCCCTTATATTCTCTTCTACTTCTGCCAGATTTTCCCTAATACCCATTTTTCCTCTTCGTTCCGCTGTCTATAACTATTCAGAAACCCCTATCTGCCTTGCCCTGGCCGCTGACTGGCTTAGCCGGTCAAAACGTGGCCGTAACTGCTGTTGTTTCAAAAGACACTATTCTGTTTTTTTTCTCTGCTCAAACACAAAATCATCATCATGAACGCTGCCGCCGTCCAGCACTATGTGGTCATATACACTCAGGCCATAGTTTGTGCCCGACTCAACTATGGAGTACTCTTTATTGCTGTAAAGCACATTTACCCTCGTGAAATCCGCATAGCCATTATTCATATTGTATACACCTGTAAGCTTTGCCCTGTTGCTCACCGTACATTTGTCCCCTGAATTCGGCATAAGCAGTGTATCTCCAGGTTCCAGCACAGATATATCTATATATACGCCTTCCTCGGTCTCATTATATACCTTGGCCTCCACGAATTCTGCGCTCAGCCGCCCATCCTCCAGATAGCTCTCCCTTAAGAAGCCATTTTTATCCGAATCCCCTCCCTGTGTGAGATATTCCTTCGGAATCACATAAAACTCCCTCTCCACCAGAGAGCTGTTCGGGATTTTGAGGCCCTTTTTCTCATTTGTCATAAGCTCTATGTCTATGTAGCGGTCCGTAGCAAAAGTCAGCATGGAGTTCGTAAATGAGAGCTGCAGGTAGTCGCCGTCCTCATTGTGCAGAAAGCTCATTCTTGCCCATGAGGTATCGCCATTTTTTAAGAAGCGGACATTTATATAGTCCCCATCCTTTAGCTCATCAGTCCAGGTCTCGTCAAAAGGGACTACTATGGACCAGTTCTCGTCCGTAGACAGCTTGTATGCGGGCTCCCCCTTTTCCACCAGCGAGTTCTCCATGTGCTGCTTTTTCGCATGGGACTCCTCGTTAAAGGTGTCCTTGCCGACCTCCGCGGGAGAAATGCCCTCCAATCCGTCCACTGAATATACTAATATGCCGCTGGTGTCAGCATATCCCATGTCCAGGGAATTCCCCATGGCCGCATTAGTGGAAACGCTATTCAGCATGGCTAAAAGGCTGGCATTGGATATCTTTGCAACCGTTCCGAGCAATGTGTATTTGAAATTATAGATAGAGCTAAAATCCCTATCCGTAAAATTCTTTCTATAATTGGATATTTCCGACTTCAGTTCTGCAAGGTCATTTTCGCCCAGCTCCGCATTCACGGCCCTGCCCTCATCCATCATTTCAGACAGGGTGCCGCTTTCATCTATGGAATAGACTAAAGCCCCTGATGACACCCTCTCATTTTCCCTTGCGTAAAAGTTGATATATCCTGCCACATCTGCATAATATACTTTCTCATTCCTCACAGCCACGCCCCTGGAGCTGGTCCTTACTGCAAGCCTGCCAAGCTTTACCTCATACCCGGCTATGGAGGTTGTCTGCGAAGAAAGCACGATCAGGATAATTATATAGACAAAAATTCCGCCAAAAACCAGCACCCCAAGATTCATGCGGTTTAAGGGATGCCTGCGGAAACGGGTAATCTTTTTGACCCTCTCCCTGCCCCTCGTGGCCCTTTTCCGTCCGAGCTTGCTGTCGGGGCTTTTAGAGCGGAATCTTCTTCTCCTGTCGCTATTCAGTTTTTGCCTGCGGTTTCTACCCATGCATTTAGCAAGCAAAATAGGGCTGCCACTGCTTTAAGGTGCCAGCCCTGCTGTGCTTTTTATTCTATGCTTAATGATGCTGAGGTCAAAACTATGTTTATTTGACCCCAACATCATTCTTAATTGTTCTGAGAAATATCACTTGCTGTTCTTTACAGAGCCTCTATAACCTTGTCCTGCAAGTCATCAGGCAGTGCCGTCTTGTCACAGGAAACGCTCACTATAACCCTCACATCGAATTTAGTGCTGAGGCTGTCCAGCTTTCTAAGCACATCTACTGCATCGTCTACATTCTGGTGGAAAGATACTTTCAGGAAGCGATCGATGAAAAGGTCCTCCAGGTCGTGGTCTGCCGCTATGAGACCTGAAATGAATCCGGTGAACTCATCCCCGTTGGTAATGGCATATTCGCTGATATTTACGAGCCTGACCGTATTCTTCACCTCGTATATATGGGACATGTCCTTATCTATAAATACCACGTTGCCCTTGGCGCTTGCGGCGGCCTCTGCCACTTTGTCAAGCAAAATCTTGGTCTTGCCCTTGCCCTTTTCTCCCACGATCAACTGTATCATATTCCTATCCTCCTATCTCTTAACTGCGAATTTGCTTATACCTATGTTACTATTCAGAACCCCCTTACGTATAGTCATTTTTGAAGCAACGAGCTTGCTCGATCGTTTCAAAAATGACTATAGATGTCCTGCCACCCCGTCAATGTCCCTGTGCCGGCAATGCCGCTCTGCAAGTAAAGCCCACGCCACTTTTTCAATCGTCCGGAAGCAGAAAATGGCGGGTACAGCCACAGTGCGCCTTATAGACCTTTTGCCAGATTTTCCAGATATACTGGCTGGAAATATACTTCCTTCTGATCTGACTCACATCCGCAACTGCTGAAACCTCAATATATAGCTTGTGGGCAAACTCCGATTCGAACCGTATGTCCTTTTCCATCATCCGTGATTACAAATAGCCTTCCTTATAGGCAGCACTTTAACGGGGCTCACGGAGAGCTCGTCCACCCCCCAGTCTATGAACTGTCCTATGAGGCTTAAATCTGCGCCCAGTTCGCCACAGATCCCCACCCTGCAAGAGTGCCTGTGCCCAGCCTCCACCGTCATCCTTATCTCCTTAAGCACGGCCGGATGGTGTATATCCAGAAAATCATCTAAGGCGGCATTCTGTCTGTCTACAGCGCAGGTATACTGTGTGAGGTCATTAGTCCCTATGGAGAAGAAATCACAATGCTCTGCCAATTCGTCAGCTATAAGCACTGCGGCCGGAGTCTCTATCATGGTCCCGACTTCTATGGAATCCGAGATCTCTGCCCCCTTAAGCCTAAGCTCCTCCTCACATTCCCTGAGAAGCTCTTTACAGCTGAGGAGTTCCTTTAGGCTTATTATCATTGGAAACATGATGCCGAGCCTCCCATATATAGATGCCCTAAGAAGTGCCCTAAGCTGTGTCTTGAAAAAGTCCCTGCGGCTTAAAGAAATGCGTATTGCCCTGAAACCCAGAGCGGGATTCTCCTCCTTATCAAGCCCCATATAGTCCACGGTCTTATCTGCGCCTATGTCACAGGTCCTAATGATGACCTCTCTGGGATAGAGGGCCTTTAGAACCTCCCTGTACGCAAGGTACTGGGTTTCCTCATCCGGATAGTCATCCCTATTGAGGTAGAGGAATTCTGAGCGGAAAAGCCCTATGCCCTCTGCGTCATTTTGAAGGACTGCATCCAGATCCTTAGGGCTGCCTATATTGGCATAGACCTGTACCCTGCGCCCGCTCTTTGTGATGCTCTCCACACCTTTATAGGCATCGAGCTCTTTCCTTTTGCGCTCCTCCTCCGCCTGTCTGGCCTTGAATTCTGCGAGCTGCCCTTCTTCCGGATCCAGGTACAGGCATCCATTATACCCATCTATAATAGCCAGGTGCCCGTCCCACTCAGGATCCACCTCTCCGCACTGAACCAAGGCAGGAATCCCCATGCTGCGCGCCAGTATGGCAGTATGGCTATTGCCGCTCCCTTCCTTCGTGACAAAACCCAGGAGAAGCTCCTTTTTCAGCTTGACCGTTTCCGAAGGCGCCAGATCCTCCGCCATGAGAATGGAGGCCTCTGCCCCCTGCAGCTCAGAACCCTTAAGTCCCAATATAATGTCTATGACTGACCTGCCTATATCCAGGATATCTGCCGCCCTCTCCCTCATGTAGGAGTCATCCATCTCACTGAATACCTGAGCCTGCTCTTTGCAGGCCATATCCACGGCATAAGCGGCGCGCTTTCCCTCCCGGATATACCTATTTATGTCCCCTATAAGGTCGTCATCCTCCAGCATCATGGCATGGACTTCAAATACTGCGGCCTCTTCTTCCCCTGCTTCCCTGAGGGCTTTTTCATAGAGTCCATTCTGTTCGTCTATGGCTTTCTGCCTGGCATCCTCAAAGCCTTTCAGCTCAGCCTCTACGTCCTCGGCAGGACTTTCATCCACCTCCCGTTTGGACGGATGGTAATAGTGTATCCTGCCTATAGCAATCCTATTTAGAACGCTGATACCCCTGGCTTCCTTCATCAGAATTTCTCCTTGAGATATGCCTCCAGCTTTTCAGCGCAGTCTGCCTCGTCTGCGCCCTCCACAGTCACCTCGATCTCATCGCCCTGCCTCACGCCCATGCCCATAAGCTTAAGGAGGGCCTTCATGTCACTGCTCTTATCCCCCTTTTTCACAAGGATCTTGCTCTCAAACTGTTTTGCATACTTAACCAGCTCGCCCGCCGGCCTCGCATGTATGCCTACCGGATCGGTGACAACAAAATGGAATTCCCTCATAAGCCCCACCCTTTCCACAAAGGAATTACGCAACTACTACTAAAATCCTATCACGACAAGGGCTTTCCGTCAATGCAAAAGCCCCAAATGTTTATAGGCGAGATCCGTCACCGCCCGACCCCTGGGAGTCCTGTTTATAAAGCCGCTTTTCAATAGATATGGCTCATACACATCTTCTATGGTCCCCGCATCCTCGCCTATGGATGCGGCCAGGGTCTCTAAGCCCACAGGTCCTCCGCTGAATTTCTCCATCATTGTGAGAAGTATCTTTCTGTCCAGATTGTCCAGTCCGTAGCGGTCCACTTCCAGTAAATCCAAGGCTTCTCCCGCAACGCCCTCTGTAATTTTCCCATTGAATTTTATCTCTGCGAAATCCCTCACCCTCTTTAGCAGGCGGTTCGCTATCCTGGGAGTTCCCCGTGAGCGCCTGGCCATCTCGTATGCGCCCTTTTCCTCAATGCTGACCCCCAGCACCTTTGCAGAATTCATTATTATAGTGGACAGTTCTTCCACCGTGTAGAAATCCATGTGATTTATGATGCCGAACCGGTCCCTCAAGGGTGCAGACAGAAGCCCTGCCCTCGTGGTAGCCCCCACCAGCGTAAACTTAGGGAGGGAGAGCCTAAGGGACTTAGCCGCCGGCCCTTTGCCCATCATAATATCTATGGCAAAGTCCTCCATGGCGGGATACAGCACCTCCTCCACCTGCCTATTCAGCCTGTGTATTTCGTCCACGAATAAAAGGTCCCTCTCCGACAGATTATTCAAAATGGCCGCTATATCACCAGGCCTCTCTATGGCGGGACCGCTGGTTATTTTCATATTAACGCCCATTTCGGCCGCTATTATTCCTGCAAGCGTGGTCTTCCCCAATCCCGGCGGACCGTAGAAAAGCACATGGTCCAGCGCATCCTTCCTCTGCTTTGCGGCCTCTATATATACGGTAAGGGTTTCCTTAATTTTCCCCTGCCCTATATAGTCTTTAAGGCTCTTTGGGCGCAGCGACCCCTCCAGCTTAATATCCTCTTCTGTGATTTTGGTCTCTATAACCCTTCTCTCCATGAATGATTCCTAAAATGTAACTATCCAGCACCCCTTAAAATTAGGAACTGTTCAGAAATAACTTGTACATAATGCGCTGTATTTTTGTCCGAGAGGGCTGTTCAAAAATCAGGCGCATAGCGGGCTATGTAACTGATTTTTGAACAGCTCTATCGGGCAAAAAGACAAGCAGAATGTAC
>JAGBNO010000088.1 GCA_017634355.1 Lachnospiraceae bacterium | reverse complement strand
CGAAGAAATAGAGGATTTTAGGGGCTATGTGGAGCCGGAACCTCTGATCTATGAGCGTTTCACCAATCTCGCGAATGGGACTATAGAAGGTCTGGATAAATACAGCCTTTTGGACAGTGATGCCAAGAGGGACCTGGGCCGTCTCTCTGAGATAGCGGCGAAGCTTCAGGTAATGTCCGAAAAGGAGCTTAAGGACGAACTGCTCACAGACGAGGAATATACCTTTATAGAAGACTACGGCGGAGAGCTGGAGCATTTCTGGCATGAGGTATATAAAGGTGAGGTGAGCGGGGAAGAGGCAGAATATATGACCAGCATGATGTTCCCCGCGGCCGTGGTGGTAGATGTGGCGACAGATCCCAACGGCAGCGTTCTGGAGCTAGGGACGGCTAATCCTGCCACCATATATGCCGTAGTATCTGTAGAGGGTAAATTGCGTATTGCAAAGGGCAGCGTATTTAATTTCTATCAGTTTACGCAGCCCATAGAAGAAAGGCTCACAGATAAGCAGTGGAGGGCTATGCTGGGCATAGACCCTGCAGAGGATGGCGACTATCACTGGACAGGGGACCTGCTCCCCGACAGGCCTAAATGGACAGAAAGCTACAGGGCCGTAACAGAGTACTGATAAGGGTTTTACTTGCCCTGCCTGCCATAATAGCTGTCATTATAGTTTTATGGCTAAAGGGATTTTTCCTGCCGTCCTGGATTATCTGGAACCGCAGTTCGGAAGAAGGGATACCGGAAGGGGTTAAGAAAAAACTGGAGTCCTCCTGGCTCGTTCAGGATGCGCTGAATTTTGATATAAATGGGGATGGTTCTGCGGAGTGGCTGCTCCTCGTCTGGAAGAGGGGCAGCTATGGTAAGCACAGGCCTAGCTGGGTAAAGAGCGATGAGATAGGTTTTTCCCAGCATATTTTCATATACTCGGAGCGGGAAGATGGGTGGCATGCCATTTGGATGAGCTCGAAACTGGAAATGAAGGCCGCCACTTTTTTGATGGGAAAAGAGATACCCGGAACAGGACGGAGAAGCCTGGACATCGTGGCCCCGGACAAGAGTGTGAGCAGCTGGGGCTGGCTTACCTGGGGATTGCAGAGGGTGAATTGGTAGGGGAGGAAAAATGAAGATTAACCGCTTTCTGGAAAACAAAATACCTTCGGCGCCTTTGAAACTGGTGGTCATGGACAATATACGCGCTCTTGGGCACGAGGTAAATGACTATATAGTGCAGTTTCGGGGCGAGATAAACCAGCCCTATCAGGATTCTCCCGCATTCCACAACTATACCATGGATAACTATATCATCAGCCTGGATATACCCCGTCTCAATACGGGGGAAGCCAGGGTCAGGCTGAATGAGACCATAAGGGGCAAGGATCTCTACATCATGACGGATGTGCTGAACCGCTCCATTACCTACAAAATGCATGGATATCAGAATATGTACTCCCCGGACGACCACTATCAGGACCTAAAGCGGGTGATAGGGGCTGTGGCCGGCAGGGCGCATAGGGTAAGCGTGATAATGCCCTTCATGTATGAGAGCCGCCAGCATAAGAGGACCATGAGGGAGTCGCTGGACTGCGCGCTGATGCTGCAGGAGCTTTCAGACATGGGGATATCCCGCTTTATTACCTTTGATGCGCACGACCCTTCCATACAGAATTCAGCCCCGCTATGCAGCTTTGACAACTATTCGCCCTTTTACCAGTTTATGCGCACTCTGCTGAGCAATATAGGGGATATGAAAATTGATAAAAAGCATACGCTCATCATAAGCCCGGATGAAGGCGCGCTGCAGAGGGCCGTGTACTTTGCCGGCGTAATGGGCGTGGATACAGGCATGTTCTACAAGCGGCGGGACTATACCAAGGTCGTGAATGGGAAAAATCCCATAGTCGCCCATGAATTTTTAGGAGACAATGTAGAAGGCAAAGATGTGATAGTTGTGGACGACATGATCTCATCCGGCGGCAGCATGATAGACACAGCGAGGCAGCTAAAGAAGATGAAGGCCAACAGGGTATTTATCTGCTGCACCTTTGGTATTTTTACAGATGGGCTGGAAATGTTTGACAAGGCCTATGAAGAGCAGCTCTTTGACAGGGTAATTACCACTAATCTCTGCTACCGTCCTCCGGAGCTTTTTGAAAGGCCCTATTATCTGGAGGCAGATATGGCCAAGTTCCTTGCGTCCATCATAGATTATTCCAATCACGATGTGTCCATGGATGTGGTGCGTACTCCTACAGAAAAAATACATAGGATACTGGCGCGGTATAATGCGGTGAATGCGCCCTTAAAGCACGAGCTGGACAGCGATGTGGAGTAGGATTATTGGGCTATAGAGAGAGGCTATTGGCGGTTTTCCATTAGGAAGGCCGCCATTTTTAAATCGTCCGGCGCAGTGATCTTCAGATTGGGCTTAGGGTTTTCCACGAGCTTCGCATTCACGGCGGCAAACATCTGGGCCACCATGGTATCGTCAGTTACATTTACGCCGGCTTCTTTGAGCCTGACCTTGTCCTCTATGAGCTTATTATAGGCATTTAATATGAGGGGATAGGAGAAGGTCTGCGGGGTCTGCATGAGCCACAGCCTGGAGCGGTCGGGGCTGCTCTCTATGAAACCGTCCCCGTCCGCCATTTTTACGGTATCCCTTGCAGGAGCCGCCGCCACAGCGGCGCCGTATTTCTCGGCATAGTGCTGGCAGCGCTCGATTATATACTGTCCTACAAGCGGCCTTACTCCATCGTGTATATGCACATAGTCGCAGCCGTCGGAAGAGATGAGCCCATTGTATACAGAATCATAGCGTTCCTGCCCGCCGGTTACTATCTTTGTCACCTTGTGAAGACCATATCTAACGACAATTTCCTTTCTGCAATAGTCCTCCTCGCCTTCTCCGCAGACCAGGATCACATGGTCCACAAAGGAGTCTTCAAAGGCCTTCAGGGAGTAATATAATACCGGTTTCCCGCATAGATCCATATACTGTTTTGGCTGTTTGCCGCCCATGCGCCGGCCCTTTCCGGCCGATACCACTATAGCATCTACTTTCATACTTACCTCTTTATGCCTGCGGCATATTTTTACAGCCTGAGCCCCGGCACGGCATTCAGGCTGAGATCTGAGAGTTTGCCCCTTTTATAATCAAAATATGCGGCGGAGGCTATCATGGCCGCATTGTCCGTGCAGAGAACTGGCGGTGGACAGAAGAATCTGAGGCCCCTTGCCTTGGCCCCGTTTTCAAAGGCTTCCCTGAGGGCAGAGTTTGAAGCCACGCCACCGGAGAGAGCAAGCTTGCTTTCGCTGTATTTGTCCACGGCTGACATGGCATTCCCCACAAGCACATCTACAACTGCCTTTTGGAAGGAGGCGGCGACATCGGCTGTGGGAATGGCTATGCCCTGCATTTTTAAGGAATTTAAGTAGTTCAGCACTGCGCTTTTTAAGCCGCTGAAAGAGAAATCGTATTCGTGTTCGTCCACATGGACCCTGGGAAATTCCACCGCATCGGGATTCCCCTCTTTAGAAATCTTATCTATCTTTGGCCCTCCCGGATATCCCAGCCCTAAAGCCCTTGCCACCTTGTCAAAGGCCTCTCCGGCCGCATCGTCCATGGTCCTTCCAAGTATTTCATATTCCCCATGCGCTAAAACCCTGAGGAGATGGGTATGCCCTCCCGATACTACAAGACATAGGAAGGGGGGCTCTAAATCCGGATATGCCAGATAATTGGCGGCTATATGCCCCAGTATGTGGTTCACGCCGATCAAGGGGAGAGCCTTCCCGTAGGCATAAGCCTTTGCGAAGGAAACTCCCACCAGCAGCGGCCCTACAAGGCCTGGACCGTATGTTACCCCCACAGCAGTGAGTTCCCCTGCCTTTGCGCCGGCCTGCTTCAGGGCTTCGGACACAACCTGGCTTATGCGTTCTATATGCTTGCGTGAAGCTATTTCCGGCACTACGCCGCCGTAGAGTGTATGTACGTCTATCTGGGAGGATATGACATTTGACAGCACTTCACGGCCGTTTAATACGAGGGCTGCCGCAGTCTCGTCGCAGGAGCTCTCTATGCCTAGTATTAT
>JAGBNO010000087.1 GCA_017634355.1 Lachnospiraceae bacterium | reverse complement strand
TCTCCTTTCTCTTGCGCTGGCCTGAAAAAATCTATCGCAGCGCAGTTGCCAGATGCTTTGTCTTAGATTTTGTATGCACTAGAAGAGACAATGCACTGGTAGCTATAGTTAGTTCCTATTATACATTAAATAGGGAATATATACAATTAAAAAATGATGGGGTCGATTTACTATAGCACCCAGTATTTACGAAATGCTAAAAGCTGCGTTTACGGGATAGAAGCTAAGGAGCTGTTTAGAAATAACTGAAGTTTATTAAGCCCCAGCCGGAGGTGGGGAGAATAGCGGGTATGAAAGAGGAAGAGGGCAGAGCCCGCACCGGTAATAGTTCCTTAGGTGTGGTAGAGCTTCTTGCTGTGGTAAGCCGGCTCGCAGGTGAGATTGACACCGAGCTTTTTAAATATCTGAACGTCCACCTGGGACAGGATCACCGAGGAGTGCACCTCCAGGCCCGCTACCTTGGGGAGCTGGGCGTATGCTTCCCTTGCGGCATCGTTCTCAAGTGCGGCAAGGGCGAGGGCTATGAGGATCTCGTCTATGTGCAAAAGGGGATTGTGGTTTCCGAGATACCTGACCTTTAGATCCATTATGGGCTCTATGACGGTAGGGGATATGAGCTTCACGGGATCGGGGATGCCTGCGAGCTCCTTTAGGGCATTAAGGATCATGGCAGAGGAAGCCCCCAGGAGGCTGGAAGTTTTGCCGGTAATGATGCTGCCGTCCGGCATCTCTATTGCCGCCGCAGGGCCGCCGGTCTCTTCGGCACGGACATTGGCCGCCGCCACCACCGGGCGGTTTGCGGTAGAAATGCCGGCCTTTTCCATGAGGAGCTCTATTTTCCTTACGGGCGCATCGCCGGCGTTGCCCTTCCTGCGCTCGCAGAGGACATCATAGTAGCGCCTTATGATCTCCTGCCTTGCGGCCTCCGACACCTTTTCATCGTCAGTTATGCAGTAGCCTGCCATATTCACGCCCATATCAGTTGGGGACTTGTAGGGGGAGCTGCCCTGTATTTTCTCAAACATGGCTTTGAGCACGGGGAAAACTTCTACATCCCTATTGTAGTTTACGACGGTCTCCTTGTAGGCCTCCAGATGAAAGGGGTCTATCATATTGACATCGTTCAGGTCTGCGGTGGCAGCCTCGTAGGCGAGATTTACGGGATGGGAGAGGGGCAGATTCCATATAGGGAATGTCTCGAATTTTGCATAGCCTGCCCTTATGCCCCTTTTTTCCTCGTGGTATAGCTGGGAGAGGCAGGTGGCCATTTTCCCGCTGCCGGGGCCCGGAGCCGTCACGACCACGAGGGGACGGCGGGTCTCTATGTACTCATTCCTGCCAAAGCCCTCGTCGCTCACGATCAAGGGGATATTGGAGGGATAGCTTGGAATGATGTAGTGCCTGTAGACCCGCACACCCAGGGCTTTCAGCTTTTTTCCGTATGCAGTGGCGGCGGGCTGTTCATTAAACTGGGAGAGGACGACACTTCCTACAGTTAATCCGTTATTCGTGAAAGCATCTATGAGGCGAAGCACGTCCATGTCATAGGTTATGCCTATGTCGCCCCTGACCTTATTTTTCTCTATGTCGGCGGCATTTATGACTATAACTATCTCCGTCTGGTCCTTTAGCTGGCGGAGCATCTTTATCTTGGAGTCGGGATGGAAGCCCGGCAGCACCCTGGATGCATGGTAGTCGTCGAAGAGCTTGCCTCCGAACTCCAGGTAGAGCTTCCCACCGAATTCATTTATCCTGTCCCTTATGTGCCTGGACTGGGTCTCCAGGTATTTATCGTTGTCAAAACCTGCCATGATCATCTATTCTTCCTCCAAGAATTCAGCTTTCGGATCCCTGACTATTTCCTATGGGAATGCAACATAGACTGAAATCCTATCATCAATCCTTGTAAAAATCAATATGAACCCTGGCAGGTTTTTCGAAGCCACTCCATCAATTTCGTAAAAAAAAGGTTACTATTCAGAACCCCCCTGCATATAGCCATTTTTGAAACACCGAGCTTGCTCGATTGTTTCAAAAATGACTATATGCAGGGGCGGTGACGATAGGAATCGCCCCCCATACCGAGCAAAATTTGATTTCCTATTGCTTTTTTCAATTCAGAAATCAAATTTTGCGAGGTATGGAAAGGGGGGTTCTGAATAGTTACAAAAAAAGCGGAAATCTTATAAAGCGGCAGAAAGGGTTTTCTTAATGAGTTCAGGAGTGGCAACGCCTTCTATGGCATATTTCCCATTCACTATGAAGTGGGGTATTAAGTGTATGCCGAGCATATCGGCTTTCAGGCCGTCCATCATGACTTCCGCACCATATTCATCGGAATTCATAAGTTGTGAGAGTTCAGCGGAATTTAAGTCGGCGGCTTCTCCAATTTCGGTAAGGATATTTTTGTCAGAGATATCTATATTTTTACTTAGGTAAAGGTAGAAGAGCGATTCTGCTATTGCATCTGCAATCTTTGGTCCTTTTTTGTCTTCAGCGAATTTCACTAGCCTGTGGGCATCCTCTGTGAGTATGAGGGGAGCCGTGCCATAGTGTATGTCCAGACCCTCCTGCAGCCCCATCTCATGCATAAGGTCGAACTGTTCACTGGCGGCGCTTGCAGAGAGCTTATATTTCTTCTGGAAGTGAGTGCTGTTTAGCTCATCCCGCACCTTCGAGCAGGAAGGGCAGGTACGGCCCAGTTCCCCTTTTCTAAGCTGGAAGCTCTTCCTCTCAAAAACAGTACTTTCATAGAGTCCGGTCTCCTTCAGGATACGCTTGATGCGTGAGATGCCTATATAGCAGTATGGGCAGGCGTAATCAGACCAGTATGTTATATGCATTGAACAAGTCCTCCGGATTTGACGGTCTATAGTTTCAAAAGAGAGCCGATTATGTTTTTCCTTTCAAAGATCCATAAGGGCGAATTTCTGTAATAGGCGAATATCCTGTCCTCAGGGATATTGGCATAGCGCATGACAGCTTCTGTAGCCTTAAAGAGAACCTCTTCAAATACTTTTTTATCATATTTCCTGAAGGCATCCTCTATAATGGCTATCTCTATGGAAGCGCAGGGAGCGGCAGGCTTTTCATCCCCAAAGAGCATAAAGGCCTCGTCCTCAAAGTCAGCCATCACGAAGGCTCCTTTTTCACAGGGGATAAGCTCTATAGCCTTTTTTAATGCGGCAACTATGCGGCATTTATCCTTATCGAGCACAAAGGTATTGGTCTTTACAGTAATCCTTGGCATAATCCCTCCTATCCTAAAGCATCTCCATACCCCAGCCGGCGTGGGCGGTGATCGCACGGCCTACGCCTATGAGGTCGGCTTTCCTCTCTTTTAATAGCTGCTCCGCATCTTTAATAGTCCTTACGCCTCCTGTCAGGAGCACGGGTATGTGGACAGCTTTTTTTACCGCTTCTGAAATATCGCCGAAATATCCGGGATAATTGTGCCCCTTTCTTGTAAAGCAACAGGTTCCTCCGGATATATCCAGAAGGTCCACTCCGGCGGCCTCAAATAGCCTGCAGGCTTTCACAGCGTCCTCTATCGTGGAGCCGCCTTCTGTATAGTCGCAGCCGCCGAGCCTTAGGGCAAAGAGGGGCTTGGAACCTATTCTGTCCCTTATGCCTTTAATGATCTCAAGGTGCATCCTGGTACGCCCTTCTATCGTGAAGCCGTTATATTCATCTGTGCGCTTATTAGTGATAGGAGAGAAGAATTGGTTCAAGAGATAGGCGTGGGCAGAATGGAGGTTAACTCCGTCATAGCCTGCCTTCATCGCCCTCTCTGCAGCTGCTATATAGCAGTCTTCCAGTTCGTGTATCTCTGATACAGTAAGGGGCTTCGGAAGATCCGGATTGGGCTTGGAATCTGGCCATCCACAGGTTACGCTTATATTAGAGGCGCTCACGCTGGGGAGGCCCGTGAAGCTCCTGCTGGCTCCACAGCCCGCATGGTTTATCTGTAAAATCGCAGTACTGCCATTTTTATGTATAATGTCAGCAAGCTTCTTCAATCCCTCTATGTCAGTATCCCTGGAAGAGGAAAGCTGCGTGGGGCTTGCCATACCGTCTTTTCGGACATAGCTGTGCTCTACGACCACAAGGCCGAAGCGCCCCCCTTTCGTCCGCTCATAATAATTTTTCTCTGTATCGGCAGTGATATAGCCGTCCACACAGGTCTCATCGTGTATGGGCGCCTTTACCAGCCTGTTGTGCAGGAGATGGTGCCCTGCCATGATCTCAAGGTTTAATAGCATAAATTCCCCCTGTTACAATAACTATCTGCCTTTTCCTGCATGTGCTATCCCTGTGAACTCATAAATGTCCCTGTTTAATGTCACAAGATCGTCCATGCAGAGCGCATGCACATTGGGATGGCCGGTAATCCTGGAAAAAGTCCTCAGCTCTTCAGTTGAGGTCTTCAGGAAATTGGCTACCCTCAAAGCCGCCTTTTCCACATCCAGCCTCTTCCTGAGCTCTGAATTCTGTGTGGCTATGCCCACAGGGCAGTTGCCGCTGCCACAGATCCTATACTGCTGGCAGGCGGCGCTTATGAGGGCCGCGCTGGCTATTGCGACTGCATCCGCACCCATGGCCAAGGCCTTTGCGAAATCAGAGGAAACCCTTAGGCCGCCGGTGATTATGAGCTCCATGTCCGAATGTGCCATATCCAGGTATCTCCTGGCCCGGGATAGGGCATAGATAGTCGGAACAGTAGTGGATTCCCTAAGGAAGAGCGGGCTGGAGCCTGTGGCTCCTCCCCGCCCGTCTATTGTGACGAAATCGGCGCCGGCATAGATGCAGAGCGCCAGGTCATCCTCTATATGCCCGGCGGCTATCTTGATGCCTATGGGTCGGCCTTCGGAACGGCTACGGAGCATCTCTACCATGGATTTTAGGTCAGCCTTTGAGGTTATCTCGGAGAATCTGCTGGGGCTCTGTATATCCTCGCCCTTCCGCTTGCCCCTTATGGCCGCTATCTCGTCTGTTACCTTGTCCCCCGGAAGATGGCCGCCCATGCCGGGCTTTGTACCCTGTCCTATCTTTATCTCTATGGCATCAGCGGATTTCAGGTTCTCATCCGTTACGCTGTATTTATTAGGTATATATTCAAAAATGTATTTGTATGAGGCTTTTCTTTCTTCGGGCAGTATGCCGCCTTCACCGCTGCACATTGCAGTCCTCGCCATAGCTGAGCCCTTTGCGAGAGCAACTTTTATTTCCCTGGAGAGGGCACCGAAGGACATGTGGGAGATATAAATTGGGCTCTCTAAGACCATAGGCTTTCTGGCATACTTGCCTATGACGGTCTGGGTCTCGACATATGCGCCGTCATCGAGAGGGAATCGGTCCAGCTGTGCTCCGAGAAGGAGGATATCGTCAAAGCTGGGTAGCGGCATAAGGGTTCCCATGGCCGCATGAATGGAGTGCCCTGTGACAGAAATCTCATGTATTTCCTCCATGAAGCGGCAGTTCTTATCATGCCTGTCATATTTGGGATCATAGGAGAGGCTTGAAGCCGGAGCTACTGCATTTTCAGGAGCGGCCGCAGTGGCATCCTCATCCCCGTCGGAAATCTTCTCAAATTTGGACACAGGCTGCTTGCATACAGGGCAGGCATCCAGTTCAGAGAGAGGCTTCCCCTCTTTTTCTTCGTCATAGATTATTCCGCATACGCTACACTGATAAACTGCCATTTTCTCCTCCTCTATTGCGGTGTCTATTTGCAATATCTGACTGACTGCTGTAGAGCAATTGAGGCTCCTCTATTCTTTCAGCGGTTCGAAGTCTTTTGCGCCATGCTTGCATATAGGGCAGACAAAATCATCCGGAAGGCTTTCTCCCTCGTATACATACCCGCAGACCGAGCATACATAGCCCTTTTTGCCATTCGGTTGGGGCTTTGGCTTTACATTTTGCTGATAATAGCTATATGTCATGGTTTCTTTGTCGGATTTTACCCTGGATTCCACAACCTTGCAAATAAACATTCCGTGTGTGCCCAGATCCACATACTGCTCTACTTCAAGGGAGAGGCAGGCGTTTATGTATTCCTTCAGCACAGCTAAGCCGTTAGAACTCCGGTCGAAAGAAAAACCGGAAAATTTATCGCTGTCCCGTCCGCTGTGGAAACCGAAGCGCTCGAAGATGGCAAAAGGGGCATCCACAGAGAGGCAGTTCACGTTCAGCTTGCAGCCCTTCCTGATAATGTCATGGGAATAATTCTTTTTATTGATATTCACGGCCACCCTGGCGGGGCTGTCGGTAAGCTGGGTCACTGAATTGCAGATGAGGCCGTTATCCTTACTCCCATCGTTGCTTGTCACAACATATAGGCCATAACCTATGCGGAACAGGGCGGCAGGATCGTCTTTTTCGATTCCCTTATCCAGCACATTGCTCATAAGTTCGTCAGCCATTTTCATAAGGGCGCTGCGGCTGTCCCCGTTCAGGGCGGACTTTATCGTCACCTCTGTGTCCAGATATTTGATGTCTTTGCTGTCCTTTAATAAATCCTTCATTACAGCCTTCGCCATAGGTGCCCAGGTGCCGTTCTCTATGAAGCCCACAGTGCGGTTCTGGAAATTGCGTTCCGTCAAGTGTTCTATGAAGGTGCGCATGAAGGGATAACATTCTGCATTATAGGTTGTGGTGGCAAGCACAAGTTTATTAAAGCGGAAGGCATTCTCCACAGCCTCCGACATGTCGGAACGGGCAAGGTCATATATGCCTATGTTTTTGCAGCCTTTCCTTATGAGCAGTTCTGCCAGTTCCTTAACAGCTTCCCTTGTATGGCCATATACTGAAGTATAGGCTATGGTAATGCCTTCTTCTTCAGGGGTATAGCTGGACCACTTATCGTAGGCCGACAGGTATTCGGAGAGGTTTTCTGACAGCCTGAGTCCGTGGGCAGTGCCGGGATTGGTATTTATATTCGACAGATGGAAATTTACATTGGTAGAGAGTACAGGCCCGTGAGTGGGACAGATGGTCTGTATATCCAGTCCTGAGGCCGCCTTCAGCAGAGACTGAACCTGTGCGCCGTATTTCCCTACTATCCCTATGTAATATCTCCTGGCCTCAGGCAGCCACCCTTTAGGATCCTCTACATCATTAGCTCCGAATTTGCCGAAGCCGTCAGCTGAAAAGAGTACCTTATCCAGGCTGTCGTAGGTCACCATGACCTCCGGCCAGTGTACCATGGGGGCAAATACAAAGGTGAGGCTGTGCCTTCCAAGGGAGATGCTGTCCCCATTAGATACTGTTATGCGCCTTGGGGCTACGCCGGCGCCAAAGAACTGCTCCATCATAGTGAAAGCTTTGGCATTTGATATGACCTCAGCATTGGGATAGGCCTTTAAGAAATTTTCTATATTGGCAGAGTGGTCGGGCTCCATGTGCTGTATGATAAGGTATTCAGGTGATCTTCCGTTCAGGACGGTCCTGATATTTTCGAACCATTTATCACCAAAGCGTATGTCCACTGTATCCATGACAGCGGCCTTTTCGTCTGCAATGACATAGGAATTGTATGCCATACCGTTAGGGACCGCATACTGCCCTTCAAAGAGGTTCACATCGTGGTCGTTCACGCCAACATAGAAAATGTCTTTGGAAATATTCATAGTTGCCTCCTGATAATAAAATATCCTTTCCTGTATGCCATACGCCTTTAGGCCGTCCCCTGGCCCTTGGTCCTGTTGCGGTATGTTATGGGATTTCCGTTTTCCAGGGCATAGTGCCCGGCCGAGCTGCCCCTTTCACAGACCAGGGTACAGTTTTTATTAAATGCCTTCTCGCCTATATGAAGAGGGTTTCCGTCGAATATGGCTTCCGACAGGCTATTGCAGCCTGAAAAGGCTCGTTTTCCTATGGTCTCCAGGCCTGATGGCAAAACTACCCGAAGGAGTTCCTTACAGTTCAGGAATGCACTGTCTTCTATGGTCTTTAATCTCGGCGGGAGCCGGAATTCCTTAAAAGAGCAGAAGTAGAAGGCTCTTTCCCCGATGCATAGGAGCATTTTGGGTATTTCTACATATTCCAGATTCCTGCATTTTTCAAAAGCGCCTCTTGGTATGTGTGTAAGTGAAGGAGAGAGGCGTACCCACATAAGGTTAGGACAGTTGGAGCATATATCCGCCTCCAGATGAGAGAGCCTGCTTAGATCGATCCCGTAAATTTCTTCGTTATCCTTAAATTCGCCTTTTCTTATATTTTCTTTTTTCTCCAGAATCTGTATCTTCTGGCCGTTTTTCCTAAACTCCAGGCCTACTTCGTACATTTATTCAGGGCTCGTCCTTTATAAGCTTGAAATTGCCATCGCCGACTACAATATGGTTCAGAAATTCCATGCCGAGCAGCTTCGACAGCTTTTCTGCTTCCTCTGTCTTTGCCCTGTCGGCTTTTGAAGGCTCCAGGAAGCCGTGCACATGATTATGCACGAGTATGAACCTGCTTGCCCTCATAAGTATGAGTCCGGCGAAAAGATCCCTGAGCTCAAAATGGACCTCCTTTTCTGAGCCATGCCCCAGCTCCATTATGCCAAGGAGCTTCATCCTGCTGTCAAAAGCAAGGCTGTAGATGTACTCCGTGGCCTTTTGGCTCAAGGAAAAAAGGTCTTCCATGATGCCGGCTATCTGGCGGTAGCTTATGTAAGATCCGTTGGCATTTATATACTGTTCAGGGATTTCTGAAAGGCAGGAGAGGGACATAAAGCCCTCGCTGTCCTTAATAAGCTGTACTATCTGAGCCATTCTGCCCTCCTATGGGGAATTATAGGAAACGATAAATATGGTCGCCGTTTACAATTCATAAGCTGTGACAGTGTTGCTTTAACCTACTGTAATTGTGCGGAAATTTATGTCGAGAACACTGACTTGAATATTTCAAAGGTCTTTTTCATGCCACTGTCGAAGGGCGTATAATCAAAGCCTAAGCTGTCCTTAAGTTTACGCCCGTCCACGAGGTCATTATTGTCCAGGGGGAAGGGCAGGGGTATATTCTTATCCAGCACCTCTTTAACAGTATAGTCAGCGGTGACAAAGGGGATGTCGCTCACCTTACGCAGCACCTCCATGTAGGAAGCGTAGGTAATCTCCTCAGGGCCTGCGGCATTGAAGACTTCATTGCGGGAGGCTTCATTGCATACACATTTTTGCAGTATGTGCGCAAGGTCCGACACATAGAGGAAACTGAAGCGGCTAAAACTGTCGGTCACATTCGGGACGGACTCGCCCTGAACTATTTTTTTTATGTAATAGCTCTCCCTTGGCGCATAGTTGAAAGGACCGTAGATAAATGCAGGGCGCAGTATGGTATAGCTGGCGCCGTGGGATGAGCACTGCTCCATACACTCCAGCTCCAAAAGCGCCTTATCTTCTATATACTTATCGACAGTGCCATCAGGCCTTTCATAGAGTACAGGGTCAGCCTCTTTCTTAAGGCCCGAAAGGAGAGGATCGTAGACTGAACTTGTGCTTATGAATATGTATTGGCTGACCCTGTTCCCCAACGCACTGAATATCCCCTTTATGTCGCCTGTTGCATAAGCGCAGAAGTCTATTACAGCGTCAAAGGACTGCCCCTCGAATAACTGGGCCATTTTTACCCTGTCATGCCTGTCTGAAATGTAGGTTTTTACATTGTCGAGGGGCTTTAATGGCCTTGTGCCCCTGTTCACTACATGTATGTCGAAACCGCCCTCTCTGGAGGAAAGGATGTTGAAAACCCGTCCCGCAAAGTAAGAGCCGCCTATTACCAGTACTTTTTTCATAGCCTAAAGCCGCTGTCCTCCCAGTCTCTGCATGAATTCATTAGTGAGGCGGTGGGCCTCCTTTGTATACTTCTGCCTGTTCTCAGCGGCCTCCAGGGATTTATAGCCGTAAAAAGCAGTCATTATCATCATTGTGAGTTCGGAGAGGTTCAGCCCCTGGCTATTTAAGGACAGTATGAACTGGGCATACAGGGCTATCATTTTATCGCTATAGGTGCTAAGCTCCCCTTTTAAATAAGTCTCATAGGAAGTGACATACTCCCTGTCGTCCCTCGCATGTATTGCCCTTGCCTGGTTTGCGAGATAGGGGTACTTTTTCGCGAAGGCCTCCATCCATTCCACCTGCTTAGCGGCTATGGCATTTATAAGCCCCTTCTTTTCGGCACTCACAGGAGGCAGTTGATCCTTGATGAGTTCATAGCGGTCACGGGCGTTACTCTCCATCATTCGGGCATATTTTTCCGTGACCATGTTCCAGCCCTGCCGCTTCGCATCCTCGAAGTCGGACTTGAACTGCATAAGCATTTCAACTGTCCAGGTGAGGTACTGGCTCTTTCGCATGATGTCGAAGGTTTCCCTGTTGTCCTGACAGCTGGTGCGGCCTCCTTCATTACGCACTTCCCCAAAGGCCTCCCACTCCAGGTCTACTATTTCATTTACGAGCTTTTCCTTATTGTCCATTGGCTGTCCTTTCGAAAAATATCATGGCTCATTCACGGGCTCAGGCTCTCAATCTTTCTTAGCTTCTTTTCCAGCTGGTAATATGCGTCGGTGCGTCCGGTGAAATACTCAAGTTCGGCCATGGCTTCCTTTATTGCCTTTGCGGCTGCCCTGTACTCCTTTTTTCTATAAAAGTAGTCCCCAAGGCAGGAGAGCAGCAGGCTGTAGTGTGCATCCCTCCTATCAAGTCCGGAATAGAGCATAAGCGCTTTCTCCAAATGTATGACGGCTTCTTCCCAGCGCGCTGTCTCCAAAAGGACTTTGGCGAGATTGCAGTGGGATGTTGCAAGGGAAGCCTTTTCCTCAGGATAGGCAGAGACTATGTCCAAAGCTTTCTCTAAGTTTTCAGCGGCTTTTTTGTATTCTCCCTGCTGTTCATAGAGAAGGCTTATGTTGTTGTAGAGAGCCGCATAGAGGTAGTCGGCTGGGTCAAGGCGCAGCATATATATCCTTTTGACCTCTTCATATAGCCCCATGGCTTCATCCAGACGGTTCTCAGCTCTGTATGCAGTAGCTATGTTTAATAGCGTTGTGGCGTATGCCCTGCTGTCCTTTAGCCCCATGTCGGAAAAAAGCTGCAGTAGCTCAGTGCAGCAGGCATTGCACTCCTTAAAGCGGAACCTGTCCCTGTAATAACCTATAGCCTCATTGAGAAGGGTTATGAGGCTGTCGTAATCCTTTAACCGCCTGGCCTCGTCAGTTTTCGATTTAAGAAAGGGCTCTATCTCAACGAGTCTATGTTCCCTGTATAGAGAGTCCAGTTCGTTTAATACTTTTGAGATATCCAAAATACTGCTCCTAATCACATCCGCTCAAAAGATTCCACGAGGATACAGCGCCGCTTCCTCGCAAATATGTCCGGGTCAATGACAGGACCCTCACCTGTGACATTAGCGACCGTGAATGCCACGGGCAGATTGCCCTTAAGCCCGGAACCATAGAGCGTGGAGCCATTCTTAATAAATACAGCGGTCTTAAGGAGCCTGGATGCAGCAGAGAGGTGTTCAATGTCTTTAGAAAAGATACTTGCAGTATGATGGCAGCCGCTCTCAATGTAGCCTGCTAATAGAAGGGCATCTGCAAATTCCGACACTTCGACTATGGGCAAAATGGGAGCTTCTACCTCTGTCAAAACGAAAGGATTTGCGAGTTTGGCATCAAAGGCTATGCCCGATACATTCGAGTCGGAGCAGGAGCTTAAGCCTGCCTTCAAAAGTATGGTGCCGGCATCCTGTCCTATAAATTCCCTTCTCACGCTGTAATCAGTGTCGAAGACAGCATCTTCCAGCTTTTTGGCCTGGGAGGCGCTTAAGATGCATATATGTTCATCCTCTAAGCATCTCTTGAAATCATTTATCACATCGCCCAGGACCACTGCACATTTTTCTGAAGTGCAGAGGAGATTATTGTCGAAGGAAATGTCCATGGCTATGATTTTTGCGGCCTTCCTTATGTCTGCGGAAGAATCCACGATGACCACGGGATTGGCGCTGCCGGCAACTATGACCTTTTTCTTGTGGGAAAGGGCTTTATTTGCCATTTCAGAACTGCCCGTCGCTACCACCAGGTCCACATCGGGGTTGTCCTTTATCAGTTTATTGTATTCATAGCGGTTCTCGTCCAGGCATATTACGAGGTTATTTAGCCCGCAGACCCTGGAAATGGCGGCATTTATCTTTTCTACCGCATACAGGCAGACCTTGGAAGCCCTCTGGGGTGAAAGGTGTATCACGCTGTTTCCTGCCGACAGCATAAGTATCGTAGAATTTATGATAGATGCTACAGGATGTGTTATAGGGTGCAGGAGCGCCGCCACGCCGTATGGGTAGCTCTCCTCAAGAGTAAGCCCTTCCTCGTCTACGAAGGACTTCTGGTTAAAGCAGCTATATTCTAGGCCACGGGTATTGCTGATAGACCTGGAGATTTCCAGGAGCTTATCTTCATATACGCCCATGCCTGTTTCTTCCTTTTCCATTTTTGCGAGGGCAGGGGCTTCTTTTGCCAGATCCAGCCTTAGCCCCAGGATTATCTCCATTTTCTCGCTGGCTGTAAATGTGGAATATGTCTCAAATGCCCGTTTGGAAGCCGACACTGCGCTTTCTATGCTATTAAATACTCCGCTCAGTAAATTTTCCATATCCTTCCTCGTTAAAAGATATATAGACAAAACAGCGCCCGGTTTCTCCCCGGGCGCTGCCTGAAGCATTTCCCCAAGCCCGAGTCAACAGTTGGGGAAAATACCGATAAATCAGTCTGTGATAGTAGGTATGATCTTTTCCGTATCGCTGTGAGGGCGAGGAATTACATGTGTGGACACTACAGTTCCGACAACAGCCGCGGCCGCGCTTCCTGCCTCGACAGCCGCCTTTGTGGCTCCGACATCCCCCCTTACCATAACAGTTACGAGACCTGAACCTATTTTCTCATATCCTACCAGGCTCACATTAGCGGCCTTGACCATGGCATCAGCCGCCTCAATGGCGCCGACCAGGCCCTTTGTTTCAACCATTCCCAATGCTTCTGAAGTCATATTTGCCTCCTTGAAAATTTTATTCCGGCAGCCCTGCTACAGTCCCTTTTGATAATATCAAATAAGGAGGCTGCCAGTTGCTTAAAAAGTCGATCAGACGTAAGGCTGTGTAGCTGATGCCACATCGCCTCCGAAGGCGCCGAGGAGCTTTTTGCCTACCTCTATGCCTGCGCGTATGGCCTGGCGCACAGCGCCTGAATCCCCTGTCAAGCAGACAATGACCTCATTGGAGAAACTGGTGCCGCCATTTCCAGGAGTGCTTACTCCGACGACTTCTACATTGGCGGCCTTGACCGCAGTATCTGCTATAACTACGCCCATAGCGGCAGGGCAGCCGTTTGTGAAGCCAAAAGCCTTGCCTATGGGAGTGCCAAAGGCCTTATTGAGGCAGCTTGAAGCGCGGGCAGTATACTGGAACTCCAGGAAATTGGTATGCCCATCGCTATTGGATACGCTGTAAACCTCTCCGAAATACTTGGGAATCACATCCAGCGCGATCTCTACAGCCCTGCGGGCATCAGATACATCGTCGGCCCCAACGATTATAAGGCTGCCGTGGCCACCGCTGCCCTCTGTATCCCTGGGCAGTTCTATGGTAATAACTTCTGTGTTAGTGGCCTTTACGGCCTCGTCAACTGCCATCAGCTGGGGACCGGCTCCGGTACGGCTCCCTATGATGCCTATGGAGCGGTACTTACCGAGCTTAAGGCCTTCTACCAGCAGGGGATCCACGGCCGCTATCACGAGGCCGTAGGTGTGCCCCATGGCTGTTCCTACAAACTCTGTCATCCCTATATCGGTAAGAGGCTTGGGGGCTGCGTCAGACTGTCCGCCCTCAGCCTTCAATTCCTGGGTAACTTCTTTCATTACCTTTTCGATTAAATCCTGATCCATAAATTTTCCTCCAGAATTCTCTCCATTATCCTATAAGGGGAAGGAGAAAAAGTTTTAACCGCCTACCTTGCATTCAAATCCGGCATCCAGGACGATCTTTTCCAAGTCCGCCACTTCCTCTTTGCGCATGTTCTCCAGGGTTTCCATTTCATATTCCCTCCCTAAAAGGGCATACTTATTGCTCCCCAGGGCGTGATAGGGCAGGAGGTGGATGGCCTTTACGTTGTGCAGGGTTTTTGTAAATTCAACGATTTTCCTTATGTCTTCTTCGCTGTAGTTGAAACCGGGAATAACCGGCACACGAACTATGGTATTAGAAATTTCGCTTATCCTTCTTGCATTCTGCAGGATGAGATCATTCCTGACACCGCAGTTCTTTTCATGTTTATCAGCGTCTATGCATTTGATGTCCAGAAGCACCTGATCCACATGCGGTATGACAGCCTCGATGATCTCCGGCTGCGCAAAGCCCGTGGTTTCAAATGCTGTAGTCCAGCCCTGGGCATGGCAGGCTTTTAATAGTTCTGTGACAAATTCGTGCTGCGTAAGGCCCTCACCTCCGGATATCGTAATGCCGCCGTTAGAGCGCCTGTATGCAGATTCATCTTTCTTCAGCTCTTTTATTACCTCGCCCACTGTCATATACTTGCCTTTTATCGTAAGCGCGCCTGTTGGGCATACTGCGGTGCACTCACCGCAGGCTATGCATTTGGTCCTGTCCACAAAGGTCGGATTATCGGGGCTTAAGGCCCCCTGCCTGCAGGTTGCTATGCAGCGCCCGCAGTGTATGCAGGTACTTACGGAATAGAGGAGCATGGGCTTTAGGGTCTGGGACTCAGGGTTGGAACACCATTTGCACTTCAAAGGGCAGCCTTTCAAAAAGACTACAGTCCTGATGCCGGCTCCATCCCGGACAGAAAACCTCTGCATATTGAATACTATGCCTTTTTTTTCATAATTTATTTCTTCCATCCAGATCTTACCGACGTTCTATGAACGTGCTTCCTTTCCCTTTATGGGCTTTTGGCGGACGGTGGTGCTGTCCGCCTTAAAGCCCTGTGGTTGAACAGCCGGGTGCCCTTGGCACACGGTCTCTTACTTAAAAATCGTTCTCTGTACGTCCGATGATATCGTCCTGAACTTCCTTTGCAAGGCCGGTGAACTGTGCGGAATAACCTGCCACGCGGACGACAAGGTCCTTATGCGCTTCAGGATTCTTCTGGGCCTCTAAGAGGGTATCCTTGTCGATAACGTTGAACTGGACATGCATACCTTTCTTGTCGAAGTAGCCCCTTACGACCGAAGCAAAGTTCCTAAGTCCATCATCCCCGGCGACTGCGCTGGGCAGGAACTTGTAGTTTAGAAGCGTGCCGTTTGAAGCTGACTCGTGGTCGAGTTTTCCTACGGAGTTGAAGCAGGCCGTAGGTCCGTTCACGTCGTGTCCCTGGCGAGGGCCTACGCCGTCTGCCAGAGGATCTGTCGCAAGACGCCCATCGGGTATGGCCGCAACATCCTTTCCGAAGAGCACGTTTGCGGACACGGGATAGCAGCCTGCCTGGAACTGGCCTCCGCGGGGGTTCATGTGTTTCTCGACTTCCTTCTCGTAAATCTGTGTGCACTTACGGGCGACCATATCGACGGGATCGTAGTCGTTTCCGAAGCACTCAGAGTCTTCCATTCTCCTCTTGATCTCCAGGTACTTGGCGTTGGCATCTGAAGGAAGCGGGGTGGTGCAGGCCGCTACTGAAGAGGAGGACAGGCTCTGGTTTACCTGCTGGGTAAGCGCACCCAAGTCTATGGAACCGTTCTGTACAAGGATCCTCTTTACTATATCTTTGATCTGGTCTTCGCCGGGAGCGGTGGAAACGCCCTGCGCATACTTATTCTGTGCCTGTGCGGCGCCCTGGAGCGGGCTGGGCATGCCGCGTCCGCAGCAGCCGAGCTTATTGACATCTGTGCGGGTCTGCCTGGTGGCGATTTCCTTAGTGCCGGGCTGATAGCCGAAGTTGTGGTCCAGGGCCTCCTTGAGGTCGCGGATATCAACATCCTTCAGCTCGAATACATGCTTCTGCATTGCATATACAGAGTCGCCGGTGTCGATGATGCCGAAAGCCTGGGGACCGGTGAAGTTGTAGATTGCGCCGCCTTCCATAACGGTCTTGCCTCTGCCCATGCAGTCCTCTACGAGTGCGGACATGAAAGGAAGCGGAGCCCTTTCCCTGTGGGCTATGTCTACAGCGTTGTCGGCCTCTGCAAGGAGATCCACGAAGTATTCCATCTGGGTCTGATAGGCCTCATAGAAGTCATCCATGCTCTTCCAGTCCACCATAGGCTTGGTCTGCGGCCCTAACTGTTTGCCGTCGCACATACCTGCGTTCATGGTGATCTCAAGTATCTTTGCTACATTGAAGAATGCGGCATCGTGCCAGCCGTCGGTCTTATGGGGCACCTGGGGCTCCACGCAGCCGATTATGCAGTAGCTCCTGGCATCCTTAAGAGGGATTCCCCTGTTCATCATTGCGGGAACTATGGCCTCGTCGTTGTACATGGCGGGATAGCCCAGGCCCAGCCTTGCAAGCTCGCAGGCGCGGAAGAGAAACTCATCGGGTGTATTCACATGGTAGCGGATGGAGAATGAAGGCGCAGGAAGCTGTACATGAGCGGCTGCCTCTATGCACATATAGGAGATGTCGTTCGTCATGTCGAGGCCTTCTTCGTCTGTTCCGCCTACGCCCAGGTTCTGGAACACGGCATAGCCGGCGAAAGCCTGTGCGGAAACCTCGTCACGGGTCTTATTGACGTCATTCAGCTTGATCCAAATGCAGTCTATGAGCTCCTGTGCGAATTCCTTGCTGATATTCTTGTCTACCTTGTAGGCATCCCACATATAGGTGTCGAAACGTCCGGGGGAGATTGAGTGGCCGTTCGCCTCTATCTGTATCATTGCCTGTAAGAACCAGAATGCCTGGCAGGCCTCGTAGAAGTTCCTTGCGGGATACTGGGGCACGTGGTCGCAGTTTGCGGCTATCTGAAGGAGTTCGGCTTTCCTTACGGGATCTGGGCACATAGCGGCCATCTCGCGGGCCTTGTCGGCATAGCGGTGTGCGAAGTTGATGGCGGCATTGTAAGAGATAATGACCGCCTGGTAGAACTGTGACTTCTTCGCATATTCAGGATCATCCACCTTCAGCATTGCAAGGTGCTCTGCGGCCTCTTTGATAATGCTGACGAAGCCCTCCTTGATCACTTTGCCATAGTCTACGCAGACATGGCCTATGCCGCCGAAGAAATAGTTACCAACCGTGAATACATGCGCATCCTGTGCATCCACGCACTCCTTGGACATATATGACTTGGCGAGCTCGGAAGTGGTGCGGCCCTTCCAGTATTTGAATACTTCATGCAGCCTTGCGGCGGTGTCTTTCGGGATGACGAAAGGATCAGCCATACGGGTTGCCATGGTGTCGAACTCGGCTTCTACCCAGTCGAATGAGAATTCGGGGCAGAGCTCTGTGGAACGGAGATTTTTGGTGATCGCGCCTACAATAAGCTCATCGTCGTGGATAGTAACAGGCAGGTTGTTGAAGATATGCTCAACAGCCTTTGCCCTTCTCATTACCGGAGAGAGGCCTTCTGTCTGCTTATAGGACTCGGTCACGAGGATGGCGCGGTCGTCTTCCACATAGGGAATTGCATCCACGATGGCCTTTTTCAGTCTTTTGACTCTCTCGGTAGGTTCACTGAATCCCTTTGCTATCATCTTTTTCCTCCTTAAGAATGATAATGGTGTGAAGTGGATTGTTACATGCCTCCCAGGGTTCTTCCCGAAAGGGCATCTGTGCGGCTTTCCCCTTAGACGGTAATTTACATCAGGGAGAAAGATCCGCTATATATCAAGCATTTCCTGCATATAGCATGCCGGAATGCGTTTGATACTTTCATTAACGGCCGTCAAGCCATAAGTGATATGTTGAATGGATACCGAAAGTTTCTCATTCAAACTTTATCTTAGTAAGACGACGAACTGTTGCATCAGGGCCCAGATTCCGGGCCAGGCAGGGGAAGTGGCAAGGTTGCCGTCAGTGACTGCACCGTCAGAAGGTACTTCCACATAAATCCCTCCGGCCATGCTGACCTCCGGCGCCACTGCGGGGTAGCAGGTAAGTTTCCTTCCCTTCACAACACCGGCCGCCGTCAGTATCTGTATTCCGTGGCATATAGCCGCCACAGGTTTATTTAAAAGGAAGAACTGCCTTGTTAAGTCCAGCACTTTTTCATTGAGCCTCAAGTATTCAGGGGCCCTTCCGCCGGTTATGTATAGACCGTCGTACTCCTTTGCGTTTATATTCTGGAAATCCCTGTCGATTAAGAATCTGTGCCCCTCTGTCTCCCTATAAGTGGCATCCCCCAGGAAGTCGTGTACGGCAGTGCGTATGGTATCCCCGGCTTTTTTTCCGGGGGAGGCGCTATCTGCCTCAAAAGAAATGAATTTGAGAATCTGTAAAGGGACCATCACCTCGTAGTCCTCTGCATAGTCGCCAACTAGAAGCAATACTTTTTTTGCCATCTGATTCTCCGTAAAAAAGCCTCCTAATGCACCTGTAAGGTTCTGCTCAAAGATCAGCTATATAGGCTGAGATCATTCATACGGAACATTACAGGCATTTTCAAAGATATACCTTAAGTGAATGTATCCGTATGAAAGGGGAGTCACCGCATCCCTTTCGGGATATAAGGCAGCCAGAAAGACCAGTCGGGGATACGGTGACTGCAAGCAAAAATGAAAAGAAAAAACAGCCCTTTCCACGAAGCTTAGGAAGCAGGCTGTTTCAAATAGAATGTTGATAACAAACAAAAAAACACATATTGATATGCGGTCTTCTGCAGTCGGCAGCACAGTTATAACCTGTGGCTGCCCACCAGAAAAAACCTCTCACAGAGCCATCGTTATTCCCAATGAATAGAAATAACCCTGTGATCCGCCTACAATATGTGTTCCACTATGTTCGTTGATAAAACGCCTTCTTCGGAAGCAATTATCACAATTCCCAGCAGGTTTCCTGACTTACCGACTGCCCAGGATTTTTAATGACCACCCTTAGGCATTGGCTGAGCCCTTCTCGCACCGCTCATAAAAAAGGAGCTTTTATAGGTACAATGGGCATATAATACAGCCTTTTCACGGATCACAGTGACCGGATCGTCCGGGCTTCGCACCCGGTTCCCTTTTACCTTGACCGACCTCATCTATGGATTCGGACGGGAAAGCACTGGAAATTTTATCCGCATAATTTAATTATGGTGTGAATTATACTATAAAGCATTGTGATTTGCAAGTGTTTTTGTACAACTTATGAATATATACTTATTAGCGTTACGGTACTTTGACAGTTGAATAATCATTGAATCGCTTGGAAACCGCCACATGGCGGCTTTTTTATGTCAAGAGGAGGTTGACATTTTGTTGTATATGTTGTATATGTTGTATATAGGCAATCAATTCGATACTACATAGAGATAAGGAGGACGTCCCCCATGAAACTCTTCTATGACAAAAAAAGCAAGGATCCAACC
>JAGBNO010000086.1 GCA_017634355.1 Lachnospiraceae bacterium | reverse complement strand
CCCAGAGGCAGGCCACCAAGGATGCCGGAAAGATAGCCGGCATGGAGGTCAAGCGTATCATAAACGAGCCTACGGCGGCCGCTTTAGCTTACGGGCTGGACAACGAGAGCGAGCAGAAGATCATGGTCTATGACCTGGGCGGAGGCACTTTCGATGTGTCCATCATAGAAATAGGGGACGGCGTCATTGAGGTTCTGGCCACGAACGGCGATACGAGGCTGGGCGGAGATGATATAGATAATGTCGTCGCAAAATATATGGTGGACGACTTCAAGTCCAAGGAGGGCATAGACCTGTCCCAGGATAAGATGGCAATGCAGAGGATAAAGGAAGCCGCTGAGAAGGCGAAGAAGGAGCTCTCCAGCGCCAATACCACCAATATCAACCTGCCTTTCATTACCGCTGGCGCAGAGGGCCCCAAGCACTTCGACATGGATCTCACCAGGGCGAAGTTTGAAGAGCTGATACATGACATAGTGGAGAGGACCACTATTCCTGTGCAGAACGCCATGAAGGACGCAGGCCTCAACAATAGCGATATTACCAAGGTGCTGCTGGTGGGCGGCTCAACCCGTATTCCTTATGTGCAGGACCATGTAAAGAAGCTCACGGGGCATGATCCTAGCAAGACCCTGAACCCTGACGAGTGCGTGGCCATAGGAGCTTCCATACAGGGCGGAAAGCTCGCTGGTGATGCCGGCGCAGGCGATGTGCTGCTTCTGGATGTCACCCCTCTTTCACTTTCCATAGAGACCATGGGCGGCGTAGCCACAAGGCTTATAGAGAGGAATACCACCATTCCTACCAAGAAGAGCCAGGTATTCTCTACAGCGGCAGATAATCAGACTGCTGTGGATATCAATGTGCTGCAGGGCGAGAGGCAGTTCGCGAGGGATAATAAGTCTCTGGGCCAGTTCCGCTTGGACGGCATACCGCCTGCAAGGCGCGGAGTGCCTCAGATAGAGGTTACATTCGACATAGATGCGAACGGCATAGTGAATGTATCCGCAAAGGACCTGGGCACCGGCAGGGAGCAGCATATTACGATTACCGGCGGCTCCAATATGTCCGACGCTGAAATAGAGAAGGCTGTTAAAGAAGCGGCAGAATATGAGGCCCAGGACAAGAAGAAGAAAGAGGCCATCGATGCCAGGAATGAAGCGGATTCCTTCGCTTTCCAGACGGAGAAGGCCCTTGAGGAAGTCGGGGACAAGATCGATGCAAATGACAAGGCCGCTTTACAGGCGGATCTGCAGGAACTTAAGGATGTATTGAATAAGCACACTGATCCCGCCAATATGTCTGATGCCGATACGGACGAGATCCGTCAGGCCAAGGCAAAGCTGGAGCAGTCAGCACAGAAGCTCTTCCAGAAGATGTACGAGAGCGGCCAGGCGGCGGGAGCGGGTTCAGCCGCAGGGGCTTCCGACATGGGAGGCGGCTCCGGTTCTAATGACGGTGGCAGCGATGCAGGCCCTGATGTGGTAGATGGAGATTTCAGAGAAGTTTAAGAGAGATTATGCTAGTACATCATTTCGCAATTAACTAGACACTGGTACACCGAATAGTTATACTGCTGGTACATTCGCACCGTATGGCTGCAACATATCCCTCTGCTATCGAGGGTTTGCGCCCTAAGGATTAGTCGGGTTTATTAAGATATGATCTACTAGTGTTCCATAGGCAGAGGGCTTGTTTTGGGCTCTCTGCCTATGTGCGGTTTGTATGGAAAAATAATTTCTGCCGTAAAAATGCGGCAAAATTTCCGTAATATAGGAGGAAACAATGGCAGAACAGAAGCGCGACTATTATGAAGTATTAGGCGTCGATAAACAGGCAGATGATGGCGCCATCAAAAAAGCATATCGTGCGCTGGCCAAAAAATACCATCCCGACATGAATCCTGGGAATAAGGATGCTGAGAAGAAATTCAAGGAGGCCTCAGAGGCTTATGCCGTGCTGTCGGATCCTGAGAAAAGGCGCCAGTATGACCAGTTTGGCCATGCGGCCTTTGATGGGCCTGGCGGAGGAGGCGGCTTTGGCGGCTTCGACTTTGGCGGTGCAGATTTCGGGGATATCTTCGGGGATATCTTTGGAGATATATTTGGAGGCGGCCGCAGCCGCTCCAGGAATAATGGGCCCATGAAGGGCGCCAATATAAGAACCCAGGTGAGGATTACCTTTGAGGAGGCCATGACGGGCTGCGAAAAAGAAGTGGAGCTCACCCTGAAGGACAGCTGCCCTAAATGCAATGGCAGCGGCGCCAAGGCTGGCACAGAGCCAACGAAATGTCCTAAGTGTGGCGGAAAGGGCCAGGTGGTATTTACACAGCAATCGCTTTTTGGCACGGTGCGCAATGTACAGACCTGTCCGGACTGCGGTGGAAGCGGCAAGATTATCAAGGATAAATGTCCCAACTGCTATGGTAGCGGCTTCATTTCTAATAGAAAGAAGCTCTCTGTCAGCATACCTGCCGGAATAGATAATGGGCAGATGGTGCGTTTAAGGGAAAAGGGCGAGCCCGGCACCAATGGCGGCCCCAGAGGGGATCTGATGGTGGAAGTGATGGTTGCCCGCCATCCCATTTTCCAGAGGCAGGACTACAATATCTATTCCACAGCCCCCATAAGCTATGCCCAGGCCGCTCTAGGCGGGGATGTGCTTATAGATACGATAGACGGCAAGGTAGTATATACGGTGAAGCCCGGCACACAGACAGATACAAAGGTGCGCCTGAAAGGCAAGGGTGTGCCGTCCCTGCAGAATAAAGAGGTCAGGGGGGACCACTATGTGACACTGGTGGTCAATGTGCCAACGGGGCTCACGGCCACGGCCAGGGATTTACTGCGCCAGTTTGACGAGGTGTCCGGCGACTCCCTTCACGCCGTGGAGAAAAAGATGGGCGGGGACGGCAAAAAAGACGCCCCCAAAAAGAAAAAGGGCTTTTTCTCCTAAAAGGTCTCGAACTTATAACCTATACCCCAGACGGTGGATATTCTCCATTTCTCGTGGTCTTTCAGCTTCTCGCGGAGCCGCTTGATGTGGACATCCACTGTTCTGGTGTCTCCCAGGTATTCATATCCCCAAATATGGTTTAAGAGCTGTTCCCGTGTAAAGACCTGGTTTGGAGAGGAAGTCAGAAAGTATAAGAGTTCCAGTTCCTTTGGCGGCATTTCTACGGGTTTTCCATAGTACAGAACTGAATAATTAGTCAGATTTATTATAAGGTCAGGATACTCTACCATCTTGACCGTGTCCTTGGGCTCATCGGGTATAGTATACTGGCTGCGGCGAAGGACTGCCTTTGCCCTGGCAACAAGCTCTTTTGAGTCAAAGGGCTTTTCCACATAATCGTCTGCCCCCAGCTCCAGCCCCAAAACCTTGTCGAAGACCTCTCCCTTGGCGGACAGCATTATTATGGGGACCTGGGACTTACTCCGTATTTCCCTGCAGACCTGATAGCCGTCCATGCCAGGGAGCATGAGGTCCAATAGCATAAGGTTCGGCTCGTATGAGTCAAAGGCTTTTAGGGCGCTTTCCCCATCGTTTACTATTTTTGTATGAAAGCACTCTTTGGTAAAATAAAGGGCAATAAGCTCCGCTATGTTGTTGTCGTCATCGACTATCAATACTTTCTGCTTGTCTACCATCTCGCCTCCCCTAAATGCGCTATAGTAACGCCTGAATCACCCTCGCCATACTCACCCAGCCTGTAATCATGTACATATTTGCAGTTTTTTAAGTAGTCGTGGACCACTTTTCTCAGTATGCCGCTCCCCTTGCCATGTACTATGCGGACCACATTCAAATGGGAAAGGTATGCTTCGTCCAGATAGGCTGCCAGTTCTTCCCTCGCCTCATCCCCGTTCATTCCTATTAGCTTCAGCTCAGTGTGTATGGAGGAAGCTTTGGAGAGCCCCTTGGGTATGGAATTTCCATTGCCTGAGGTCCTTTTTCCGTTGCCGGACTCCAGATTTATAAGGTCGCTTAAATTCACCTGGTATTTTATCAGGCCGCATCTTACATACAGGTTCCCGTTTTTATCCGGCAGGGTCTGTATTATGCCCTTGAGGTTTAGGGATAATATCTTCACATTCATCCCGACCCGTGCATTTTTCCGGCTCAGGTTCCCCTTTCCCCTGTCCTTTTCAGGGATAGGGCTTTCTGAAGGGTTGGGAAGGCCGCCGGTGGCCCTGGTCTTTTTCAGGGATTCCCTAATGCGGCTCCTCTCCTTCTCGGCTTCCCTCAGGGTGTCGCTGTCGGCATACTGCTGCAGATTTTTTAGGGCTTTGTCGGCAGTTTCCTTTGCCTCGGAGAGTATCTGCCTTGCCTCTTCCTTGGCTGAGGAAAGTATTTTTTCCTTTGAAGCCTGTAGCTTTTGCCTGCCGGAGTCCAGGTCCTGCTGCAGAGTTTCAATCTCTATCTGCTTAGCGGATATTTCCTGTCTCTTTCTTTCGAGATCCAGCCTGTTCTTTTCAAGATTCGCAAGGAGGCTTTCAAATTTCTGGTCTTCCTCGCCTATGCGCTGCTTTGCGTCATCTATTATATATTCGGGGAGACCCAGCCGGCGGCTGATGGCGAAGGCATTGCTTTTTCCGGGGACTCCCAGGAGTATCCTGTAGGTGGGCATGAGGCTTTCCACATCGAATTCACAGCAGGCGTTCTCCACCCAGTTGGTGGTCAGGGCGTATTCCTTCAGTTCGCTGTAATGGGTGGTGGCCATGGTGCGTATATTCCTCTTGTGCAGCCAGGATACCACGGCTGTGGCAAGGGCCGCGCCCTCAGTGGGGTCTGTGCCTGCCCCCAGCTCGTCAAAGAGGCAGAGGCTGTTGATGTCGGCCTTTTTCAATATGGACACTATGTTGGTCATGTGAGAGGAAAAGGTGGAAAGGCTCTGCTCTATGGACTGCTCATCGCCTATATCGGCATATATTTCCTTGAAAAAGGAGAGCTCGGACCTGTCCAGCGCAGGAATATGCAGGCCGGAGAGCCCCATTAGCTCCAAAAGGCCCATTGTCTTCAAGGATACAGTCTTTCCGCCTGTATTTGGCCCTGTAACTATCAGCAGGTTAAAGCTCTCCCCCAGCTCTAAGTCTACCGGTACGACCTTCTTTGGGTCGATGAGGGGATGCCGGGCGCCTTTTAAGCGTATGATCTCGCTGCTATTGAAAATAGGGCGCATGGCATCCATGGAAAGCGCCAGCTCTGCCTTTGCAAAAATAAAATCCAGCTCGGACAGGATGTTGTCGTCTGCCAATATAGAATCTGAGCGTTCAGCGCAGGAACTGCTCAAAACCTTGAGTATGCGCTGCACCTCGTCCCTTTCCTTGAGCTCCCATTCTCTGATGTCGTTATTCAGTCTCACTACAGACTGTGGCTCTATAAAGAGCGTGGAGCCGGATGCAGACTGGTCATGTATCATGCCGGGCACAAGGCCTTTGTATTCAGAGCGTACAGGCAGGCAGTAGCGGTTATTCCTCATGGTAATGACATTGTCCATGAGGTAGCTCTTCAGTGTGCCATTGACCAGGCCCTGCAGGGTGCTATGCACTTTTTCCTGGGCAAAGCCCATGGACTTCCGTATATGTCTTAGTTCAGGGCTGGCATCGTCTGCTATTTCTTCTTCGGAAATGATGCAGCGGTGTATTTCCTTCATCAGGGAAGTTTCGGGCTCCAGGCATGAAAAACGGTCATCCAGGGAGTCGCTGTCTGCCTCTTCCCTGTCCTTTAGGCCGTATGAGCGTACACGGCCTACATTTTCCAAGAGGGAAGCTATGTTAATAAGATCCTTTGGCTGCAGGGTTCCGCCTGCCAAGGCTGTCTTCAGGGCAGGGCCTGGGTCCTTAATGCCGGCAAAATAGAGGGAGCCATTGGAAAATATGCGCTTTAGCGCATCGGCCGTCTCGGTCTGGGCTCTTTCTATATCAGATAAAACAGTATATGGCCTTAAATTCCGGCACAGGGCTTTCCCTTTTTCAGAGGATGCCTTTGCCTCCAGAAGGGCTATGATTTTATCATATTCAAGGGTATGCAGTACTTTTTCATTCATATATACATTATAGCCAAGACGGGAAAGTTTTACAATAAAGATAGATTGTGTTAGTATCATCTAGAGCATGAAGAAGCTGCGGCGAAGGGGGAGCCTCAATTGCTTTGCAGAAGTTAGTCTGATATTGCAAAAGCCATCGCAATAGAGGAGAAAGCGCCGCAGTTTATGACGGTATTCTACTATGGACAATAAAGAAGAAGCTTCAGACTTTCAGGTTATAAGGGAAAGGATAAAGGACAAGCCATTAGACAGGGGAAAGCTTTTAAGGAGATTCCTTTTGAGCACGGCTTTTGCTGTTTTTCTGGCTATTATAGCGGCCTTTGTCTTTGTGGCGGCAGTGAAAAAGATGTACCCGGAAATCAGCACGACCCTGGTAAGCATACCCAGGGACGAGACGCCTGAAAGCGTGAGCGGGGACAAATCAGGTAATTCCATATCATCTGAACCGCGCCTTGTTTCGTCTGACGGTCTTGAGGATAAGAAAGAGGAAACTGCCGTTCCCATAGAAGCTTTGAGCGGCAATGAAGCAGAGGCGCTTCCGCCCCAGGTAATAAATCAGATCACTGAGAGGATAAGCCTCACTACTGATGACTATAAGGAGCTCTTCAGGAATCTGCAACGAGTCTGCCAGGATGTGGAGAGGTCTCTTGTGACAGTTACCGCCACGGCTTCGGATCAGGACTGGTTTGAGAATACTTATGAGAATACGGCCCAGGCCTCCGGCATAGTGATCGCAAATAACGGCAAGGAACTTTTAATTCTGGTGGAATCTGCTGAAATAGATGACTATGATACTTTGAGCGTGAGCTTTGTGGATGGCACAAGCGCGCAGGCAGAGGTTAAGTCCAGTGATCCGGATACGGAACTGGAAATTCTTGGGGTCTTAATGAGCGACATTTCCGATGACACCATGGGGCGCATAAGAGAGGCAAAGCTGGGGAACAGCAGCCTGACATCCATAGTGGGCACCCCTGTAATGGCTGTGGGGCGTCCCTTTGGAACGGCCGGCAGCCATGCATTTGGGCTGATAATTTCCAACTTCCAGGAGCTGTCGCTAATAGACAGGAATGTGAGGATTATCAATACAGACATCTATGGTAGCACATCCGCCACAGGCGTCATAGCCAATTATGAGAGTGAGATCCTGGGGGTGATATCGGGTAAAACATCTTCCAGGGATACTGCAAACCTGCTCTCTGCTTATTCCATATCTGACCTGAAGGCCCTCATTGAGAAAATGTCTAACGGAGTCAGTGAGGCATATCTGGGCATACAGGGCTCAGATGTGACAAAAGAGGCGCACGAAGAGGACAAGGTGCCCTTTGGGGCCTATGTAAAAAGCGTGGTGCTGGATTCACCCGCAATGATGGCGGACATACAGAGCGGGGATGTTGTGACGAAGATAGGCACACAGGAGATACTGCATTTCACAGACCTGACTGATGCTGTGATGAAGAGCCAGCCGGGGGACGATACGGTGGTGACCGTTGAGAGGTTTTCCCATGGAAGCTATACAGAAATGACATTTGATGTGACTTTTGATAGCCACGATTAGTATTTTAGATGAGAAAGCACCTTCGAATGTTTATTTTGCGCATTGTTGTGGCATAGCCACTACGAAATGAGGACTGATATGAAATATTTAGCGGGATTAAATGAGGGAGACACGCTGTCAGACATCTACCTCTGCAAGCATAAGGCACAGGCAGTCACGAGGAATGGGAAACCCTACCTCAATGTGATCCTGGCGGATAAGACAGGGATTCTGGAAGCCAAGATATGGGAACCCACTTCCGGCGCAATAGCGGACTTTGAAGTGATGGACTATATATATGCCTTTGGGGATGTGAGCCGTTATCAGGGCGCGCTTCAGGGGTCGTTGAAGCGTGTGAAGCTAGCCCATGAGGGGGAATATATACCGGCTGACTATGTGCCCGTAAGCCCTTTTGGCATAGATACCATGGAGAAAGAGCTTGCGGCCGTCATAGAGACAGTTAAGAATCAGTACCTGCAGCGTCTATTAAAGAGTATTTTTATAGAAAATAAAGACTTTGCAGGGCGTTTCAGGAATAGTTCGGCCGCAAAATCTGTGCACCATAGCTTTGTCGGCGGCCTTATGCAGCATACCTTGGCTGTTACCAGGCTCTGCAAGTACTATGTGAAGGCATATCCCACCCTGAACCACGACCTCCTGATATCCGCGGCCCTCTTGCATGATATAGGCAAGATACGGGAAATTTCTCCATTTCCGAGGAATGATTATACAGACGATGGACAGCTTCTGGGACATATAGTCATGGGTTCAGAAATGGTGGCGGAGGCGGCAAAGGAGATCCCCGACTTCCCGCCCAAGCTCCTCAGGGAGCTGCAGCACTGCATACTGGCTCACCATGGGGAATATGAATTCGGTTCTCCCAAAAAGCCTGCGCTCATAGAGGCTATGGCATTGAATTTTGCAGACAATACTGATGCGAAGCTGGAGACCTTTTCTGAGCTTATTTCGAACCACACCGCAGAGGATCAGGACGCATGGTTCGGATTCAATAGATTATTCGATTCAAATATCAGGAAAACAGGAAAATGGCAATGAAGAAAAGGGAGCGGGAAGCTTTCCAAAAGAATTCGGAAGTAGAACTTGAAATCACAGATATGAGTACGGAGGGAGCCGGGATCGGAAAGATTCAGGGCTTCCCTTTTTTTGTGAAGGATGCAGTCAAGGGCGACATCGTGAAGGCAAAGGTCATGAAGTGCAAGAAAAACTATGGCTTTGCCAGGTTAATGGAGGTAATAAGCCCTTCCCCCGACAGAATCCCTGCGCCCTGCCCCATAGCCGGCCCCTGCGGAGGCTGCCAGCTACAGCACCTAAGCTATGAGGCAGAACTTAGATTTAAGGAAAAGCGGGTGAGGGATGCCTTAAACAGAATAGGGGGCATTTACATAGATGATTTGACCGCCGCCGAAGAGCCCATCGCAGCTATGGCTGAGCCCTACCGCTATAGGAATAAGGCGCAGTTTCCCATAGGCTATGGCAGGGATGGGAAAATTAGCGCAGGCTTCTATGTGGCCAGAACCCACAGCATCATACCCTGCAGCGACTGCCTTCTCACCCCTCCTGAGTTTTCAGCTATCATGCAGAAGCTTTTGGAAAAAATGAATGAGTTCCATATTCTGCCATATAACGAGAATAGCGGCGAGGGTATTTTTCGCCATGTCCTTATCAGGAAGGGATTTGGCAGCGGGGAGATCATGGTCTGCCTGGTCGCGGCGACGGAGGATATACCTCATCTGGAAGAACTTGTAGAAGTATTGAAGGGTTTTCCGGAAATTGTGTCAATATGCCTTAATCTGAATGAGGAGCGTACCAATGTAATACTGGGATCCCGTACAAAGACGCTCTGGGGGAAGGCTTATATCATGGATAAGCTAGATAGCTTACAATTCCGTATCTCCCCCCTTTCTTTCTATCAGGTGAATCCATATCAGGCAGAAAGGATATATAAAAAAATAGTCGAATATGCGTCAATAGGGAATGCCCATAGGATATGGGATCTCTGCTGCGGCATAGGCACAATTTCGCTCTTTCTGGCGCATGCCATGCCCTATTGCAAAGTGCATGGGATAGAGATAGTTCCTGAAGCCATAGAGGATGCTAAAAAGAATGCTGTATTAAACGGCATTTCCAATGTGGATTTCACTGCCGCCGCTGTAGAGGATCAGCTGCAGCTCATGGAAGGGGAGGCAGACGTGGTGATCGCAGACCCTCCCCGCAAAGGCCTCCTGCCCTCTGCGCTGGAGGCAATACTAAAAGCTTCGCCCTCGCATATAGTCTATATGAGCTGCGACCCCGCCACTCTGGCGAGGGACCTGAAAGTGCTGTGTGAAGGAGGCTACAGGCTCAAGGCGTATCAGGCGTATGACTTTTTTAGTAGGACGGGGCATGTCGAGACGATAGTTTTGCTACAAGGAAGAGATACCTTGTAATCCTTGAATTTACGCACTTTTGTGACTTTTTCTCTTTCAAAAAGAAGGGTGAAAATCATCTTGAAAAGGAGCTGATTAAGAAAATTACCGTGGCTGTAGCTTTTGAAGTGGGGGCTATAGACACAAAGAATCGGGATATAAAAAATGATAATGAAACCATCGAATGATGGCGGATTTTAGGGATATTGGCAAATGGCTGGTATCCCTTTTCTGATTGGCTTTGGTTTACATAAACGTAGTTTTGCCCTTTCGGGGCTTTGTGTTCATTCATAGCGTGGAGAAAGGTGGGTTTTAATGAATACTGATACAGCGATAGGTGCAGTTGGCGGGATATGCTTCATAATCTCCCTTGATTATTACAGTATTAATACGGGGAGGACAGGAGAATGGTCAAGGT
>JAGBNO010000085.1 GCA_017634355.1 Lachnospiraceae bacterium | reverse complement strand
GTCCGGCAGGAGCGATGAAGGAGGCGTAAGATAAGAGATGGATAAAGATATATTAATCTGCGGAGTAGGCGGGCAGGGCACTGTGCTTGTTTCCAAGATCATCTCTGCCGCCGCCATGGAGGAAGGAAACACGGTCCATTCCGCAGAAACCATAGGAATGGCCCAGCGGGGCGGCTCTGTGACAAGCCATGTGAGGATAGGCGAAAATGCCCTCTCCCCCCTGGTGCCCTTAGGATCCGCCAACCTCCTGCTGGCATTCGAGCCGGGGGAAGCAGTCAGGAATCTTAAATACCTGAGTGCCGGCGGAATTGCGATAGTAAATACCGCCCATACGGTAAGCGTAACTGCCGCACTTAGCGAAGAAACTTATTCCGGCGTAGAGATGTGCAGGTATTTAGAAAAAAAATGCCCCTGCATCTTTATCAATTCCGATGAAATAGCCGGGCAGTTCGGCTCTCATAAGTTTTTTAATATATATCTCCTGGGAGTCGCCTGCGGCTCAGGCGCACTGGGCTTAAAAAGGGACAGCCTCTCCCTGCAGGTAGAAAAGAAGGTGCCTGAAAAATATGCAGGCATTAATAAAGAAGTATTTAATTGCGGCTGCGATTATAACGTATAGTATAGGAACCGAATTAAGTAATTGCACTACCAGAAGCCACTGATGCAAAAAGCATGCATTAGTGGCTCCTGATTAGGCAATTTCTATTTTGACCGGCAAGGCGGATAGGGGGGTTCTGAAACAGTTACTAATTATTATGACCAGTGAGCGGAGGTTTACTCATATTCAAGTCAGTCTTTACTTTTGCGGTCTTTTTAGAACTCTTCTTCTTAGGCTTTTCTTTCAGCTCGCCGAATCCGGCTTCATACTGAAGCGTAGCGAGATCGAGAGGCCTTAATCCTTTCTTCACACGGTTTACATTGGCAGCTGCCACCATATCTGCGGCCTCTTCAGGCTTTACAAGGCTGTAAGCCAGAATAGCAAGCTTTCTGCGGTCATTGCTTGCTTCGACACTTATACCGCCCTTTTTCTTTTCGATGTATTCCCTGGACAGCTTTGCAAGATCCTCCGCCGCCTTTTCATACCCTGAATCTCCCTCCTTCACCTTGCTGAAGGCCTCCATCGCATTCTTGAACTTTGTATACTCATCTGTATCAATACCGAAGCTGTGGAAAAATCCTTTCTTTGTATCAGTAAGATTTGTATAGAGATTCTTCGCAAGCTCTTGCCTCGTTTCGGCGGCCTTCAGAGGATTTACCACATCCAGTGCAGCGAGTGCTATATGTATGTTCTCATTTTCCGGATGCAGTTTCTGTTCTGCCTCTATGAAAACATTGACACTATCATTCATTTTTATCATTTTTTCAAAGATATTACTCCCTCCATATCTCGACTTTTCTGTCGAAAAATCTTTCATACTCTCTATCATTTGATTGAATTCATCCGAAGTACCGCTTCCATTTTGGTTCTGGGTATTCTCCAGTTTCTTTGCAAGCACTCCGATTCTTTTCTGAGAGTCACCGGTTAGCTTTTCGAAAGCATCGTTGAAAGGAACATACATCTTTTGGATCTCTACCCACTTTTTTCTATGTTCAGCTTTTCCATTAAAGACATTGATTGCATCTATGACAGCTTGCTTTTCAATTGAAGCCTCCAGCCCCTTTATGGCCTCCATTATATGTTCATGAATGCAAGAGGTGACCAGATCCACGTATCTTTGGTTATTAGCATCTATCTTTATATTCGGATATTCAGGCACCCGTCCTTCCTCAATCTGAGCTATCACCTTATTTACAGGGTGTTCCTTATTCTTAGCTACCTCAGGCACTTTTTTTAGGGCATATATGGGTTCAAGCCAGATAGAAGGAAAAAAGTATCCATTTTCAGAGACTTTTTTGGCCCAATCCTTTTTTTCCTGGCCGAATGAACTAATCTCATTACTCAATGTCTCATAAAACTTCTCCTGTCTTTCCGTACGCCTTCCAGGAGGGAAGTACTTGTCCATTGCATCTATGATTTTTTTATAGATTTCTAGCCTCTCTGCCTTAGCCTGAACAGGGTCATCAGAAAACTCGTAGTCAATATTTGCTTTGGCAGTCTCGTATACTTTCGGGAGATACATGCCGTTCCTATCTTTAAAGGTGTTCAAGGCTGAAAGCATACGATTCAGATCTTCTCCTTTCCAAATCTCCTGCATTGGACCTCTCACTTCTTTCACCTCTGCTTCAGCGGATTCTATCATATAATTATTCCATAGTGCCTTGGACTCGTCATTCATGGCGTTTTTTAGCCGAGTCTTATAGGGATCTTCCGCCATTTCCGCCGCATCCCCTACCAGGCTGCGCTTTACTTCATGCTTTATATCCTGGCTGCAGGCATTTTTATCATTGAGACTGCAGGCATAAATATCATCCAGCAAATTGAAAGCCTTATAGTACTTTCCACCTTTATCGATAGCAGAGAAGTCCTTGTTTTTAATACCAGCAATAATACCCCTTGCAACCTCATAGATATCTTTGAGATACTCTTCATCATCGGGAGCATCCCACCCATTTTTTTTGGCCTGTGCCTTAAAACTGTCAAATGTGAATTCAGCAGAAGCATAAAGATCGATTTTTTGCTGATCCAGTTGTGAGCCCCTTAACCTACTTGCCATATTTTACCTCCTTAATCTGTAAAAAATAGGCTATGATTCTGAAACAGTTCCTTACTATAGTCCATCAGTTTTGATGTCCTGTTAATATATACGAATCAGAATTAATAATAAGCCATAAATTTTGCCCGGATTTGGACGGTTCCTGCCGCGCCCATTGCGGCAAGCAGGACAAATAATGGATATGCGATAAATATGTACCTGGCCTTCGCCTCAAAGAGAAGCTCAAAGAGCGTAATACCTATCACCGACAGCCAGAGAAGGGCCAAGGTCCTGATCTTTTTTGCTTTTTCACAGTTTTCCGCGTGAGGAAGGGCATTTTTGCCGCCTTTATAAAAAGAATGCCTTATGCCATAAATACCAGAAAGTGAAGCAAGAAAAAGCACGGACAGCCACAGCCCCTGGCAGAAGCTCAAAAACAGGGGGAAGCGCGGCCCGTCGTCCCTTATGAAGGACCAGATAAAGGCTGTAAGCGGTCCTTCCTCCAATGCAGGCAATCCCTCCGCCATCCGCTCCGCAAAGAAGTAGCCGTCTATCCCCCAGGCAAAGCTGCCGTCATTAAAGTTTACGAGGCTCTTTCTTACTAAATGCCTTAAAAGCCCCTTAAATCCGTATTGCTTCAGCCTCTCATCCGCCAGGAGCATATCCGCCTTGGCGCGTTCCCCAGGGTCTGGAAAGGAATTCGTAAACTCCGTATCCTCATTGGAATAGACCCCGTCCGTCCCATCGTTTAAGCCCATCATAAAGTAGTGCTCCATGCCAAAGGCCTTATTTCTGTCCAGCTCTATATGCAGGGAGGGTATGATAAGCCCGCTAACCATTAAGTAAAAACTAAAAAGCCCTATCAAAAATAAGAAAAGTCTTTTCCAGAATATCCTGGGCAGTTCCAGTATGAGTATAGCTATGACGGGGATAAGGGTCTGGGGCTTAATGGAGTAACCCAGCATGGCCCAGGCGCCTAGTATCGCCCAAAGGAATTGTTTCGATTTAATAAGCCTTACGACAGCATTTTTTTTATAGCCTTCCTGCTTATCCCCATCTCCTCTATTGCGGTGACTTTTATAATATCTGACTAATTTTCTTAGAGCAATTGAGGCTCTTTCTCTGCCTAAAATACCAAGGTATATCCATAATGTGACTACTGGAAAAATTATACCCACCTCATCCGAATAGGTGATGATGAGCCATGGCGAAAAGCCCAGCGTAAGCACAAAGAGAAGCCAGGCGCAGACCGGTAATATCTCCCCTCCGCTTAAGGAGGCCGCAATTTTATATAGGATCACGCCTGTAAGGGTGAAGATGGCGCACTGAAAAATAAGCAGCATTAAAATGGAGCCGCTGCCAAAAAGCATGGAAATCCTTAGGACAATGCCGTAAATAAATACCAGCATAAGGTTATTTGGATGCGCTGAGAAATAGTCCAGGCTTATTTCATCGTATTCGCCCCTGAATATATGGTAGGTTCCCGCAAGCACGCCCGCAGGATCCCAGTCAGAATAGAAAAACGCATTGTAGCTATATATACACTGGCAGATAAATAACAATATCACTGCAAGCGGGTACAGCCATTTTTTATTATCTATCAGAAAACTCTCCAGCTTTTTCCTTATTATAAAGATAAGAAAAGCCGCCAGAATAAAGAAAGCGAGAAAGGGGATCACCAGGATAGAATTAGTATACAGGAACTGCCTTTTTAAATAATGATCGCTCTTTTCCGAAAGAAAAAATAGAATTATGAGCGTAGATAAGCCCCAGGCACAGAATAGTATGGCTATGCCTGAAAATATGGATTTATTGTAAATTTCCTCTAACTTTCCAGCACCTCCACTACCCGTACCGCTCTGCTTTCCATCCTTAGTTTTACCGGTATCCGTGAGGTGCTGAATATTTACGATATCTTTTAATCTGCTAAATTTACGTCCCATATTACAGATACAGCGCCCCCTAATCACCGAACGGACTTTGATTTCCTGATACGAATTGAAGCTATGTAATAAAAGCCTATTTTGCGGGGTAAAACAGCCGGTGGACAAAATCATATTTGAGCGAGCTCATTTACGACCACTGAAGAGAGGATTATCCCCGCTGCCGCCGGCGCAAAGGGAGATGAGCCCGGAAGGTGCCTCCCGTTCTCACTCAGCTGTTCCATGGGCCTTAGCGGCTCTTCCTCCGAATACACCACCTTCAGGGACTCAATTCCCCGTTTCCTTAGCTCCCTGCGCATGACCTTTGCTAAAGGGCATACCTTAGTGTCATAGATATCGGAGACCCTAAAGAGCTCAGGGTGAACCTTGTTCCCTGCCCCCATGCAGGAAATAACTCTCGTTCCTGCCTCTTTCGACGCCTCGATGATGGAGAGCTTCGCGCTTACCGTGTCCACTGCGTCCACCACATAGTCATAGAGCGAGAAATCAAAGGAGGAACTGTTTTCCGGCAGGAAAAAGACCTTGCGGGCATAGATACGGCAGTCAGGATTTATGGAGATGATGCGCCCTGCCGCCACCTCCACCTTGTCCTTTCCTATGGTATCGCATGTTGCGAGGATCTGCCTATTTAAATTGCTTATGGAGATGCTGTCAGAATCCACCAGCGTAAGGCTCCCTATCCCGGCCCTGGCCAGTGCCTCTGCCACATAGCCTCCTACGCCCCCAAGGCCGAAAACGGCCACATGGCTATTTTTGAGCCTCTCCATGGCTTCATCTCCATAGAGTAGCCTCGTGCGAGAAAAAAAATCACCTTGCATATCTGTCTATGCTAACTGTCCTTACTTTCCGTAAGGGGTTCGGTATATAGCTCATCTGTGCTATGCCCTCCATGCCCTCCCCCAGCTCATCACCGCCCTTGGATGCCGTGACTCCCCGTGTGTGGGCTATAAATACATTGCTTATGTCCAGCAGCTGTTCGCTGTAGCCAGTCTTTTCATTGTAATATTCCTTCTGACAGGGCATAGCCGCTTATCTTATTATCTCTAAGGCTAATGACGCTTATGCCATCGTCAGCAGAGAAAAAGCCGCCTTCAGGCAGCGGCATACCGCCCTCTATACATTCATTTGCAAGAACCCTTTTCTTAAGGTCGTCCATTTCCGATAAAAACCTTATGTCATAAGCCACTGCTTCCGATGCCCTGAGCCTCAGGCTCAGATCCTTTAATTTTGCAGTGAAATATGTTGGATATATGGCTTCCTCCGGTTCAAAGCCAAAGAATTCGAGGAAGGGCGCAAGAGTCTCGTTGTCCTCATTCTGCAGGGTATAGGCCGCCCTCATGAATAGGCCTTCATCCCTAAGGAGCTCTTCCGCTTCCGACATAAGGGCTTTCCCTATGCGTTTCCTCCTGTAGGCAGGATGGACATACAGGGAAATTATGTCGAAATATACACCATCTGCGCCTCCCGCCACTGCGCCCACGACTTCTTCATCGAGCGCTGCCCCAAAAGCTATTAAGGGCATGTCCTTCCGCAGAAGTTCTACTGCTTCAGGCAAAAGAAGCCCCTCTGTCTTATCGGCCAAATCGGCCCTGAGCCCAAAAATCTTTATATCCTTATTTGGCAAGCCTTATGCCTCCTTCTTGCTTCGTAATAAATGCGTTACAGGAATTCAGCCATTTCCCCAAGCGATTCAAAAACGGCAGTAGGCCTCACTTCAGACTGCTCCACTGTCTGCATGGTGGACTCTCCCGTGAGGACCAGGAAGCCCTTTGCCCCGTGCTTAACGCCCGTTGCCACATCCGTATATATCCTGTCCCCCACGAAGGCCATGTCCCTGGCTTCTATGCCCGTGACAGCTTCCAGCATGTCCACGGTCTCCCTGCATGGCTTCCCCAGGTACTTGGGCTCTACTCCTGTTGAGCTCGTGATAAGGGCGCACATTGCCCCGCAGTCCGGCATGAAGCCTCCCTCTGTAGGGCAGTTTATGTCCATGTGGGTGGCAAGGAAGGGCACTCCCTTCCTCACATAGCGGCATATCCTGTCCAGCTTATCGTAAGTAAGCGAGGTGTCGAAGCTCTGCACGGCCACATCGGGGTCATCTTCGACGAGTTCTATGCCCCTGCTTTTCCAATTCTCCTTAAGAAGCGCCGTCCCGTTCAGGTAGACCCTCTTCCCGTGATAGTGCTCCTTTAGATAGTGGGCTGTCACGTCCCCGGCAGTCACTATCTTTTCCTCCCCCACATTTAAGCCCATTTTGCCAAGCTTTTCCACATATACAGAGGGCACCCTCGATGCATTGTTAGTAAAGAAAATATAGTCCCGTAAAGGGTCCGCCTCTACCCTCCTAATAAAATCAAAAGCCCCCTCTATAGGCCTGTCTCCGAGGTAAACTGAGCCGTCCATGTCCAGGACGAAGAGCTTCACGTCTTTTAATGGATTTTCATTTATATGCACTTTTGAAACTCCTGCAAGGCCTTATGGAAACTAATCCGTTTACTGTATTTGACAGAAAGTATCAGCTATGATAAGTTGGTTGAATAAGAATAAGATTATATCATTAAGCACACATTTCTGCAAAAATCAGCCACGCAGGACCCGTGCCATGACAGGCATATTTTCATACAGATATTGCAAAGGGTCTCCGAAATTGGGGAGCCTCAATTGCCTTACAGAAGTTAATCAGATATTGCAAAGAATCTCCGCAATTGAGGAGGAAACTGATATGTGGAACTATAGCTATATACTCCCAAGCTTCATGGTGCTACTTATATTCCTGAACTACTACTTCTCCAAGCCCCGGCTCAGTATACGCATAAATATAGTTTTCCTTCAGCTTATCGTCACTGAGCTGATAGTCCTCTTTTTCGATGTCTCCGCAAGCCTTGCGGACGAGCACTACCGTTCCCTCCCCACATACCTGGTATTCGCCCTCAACCTTGGATATTTTGTGAGCTACCTCGCAAGGGCCTATCTTTTCTACTGTTTTACGGCCGCACTATTCGGCATATCAAATGGGAAAAATTCCTCTTTCATCACTAACTTCCCCGTATTTGCGGCTTCAGAGCTTATTACCCTTTCATCCGTTTTCACGGGGGCAGTATTCACGGTCACCGAAGAAGGCTACAAGAGGGGGCCCCTGTATGAAATCCTCTACTTCTGCTTTGCCTACTATCTTGCAAGTTCTATTTTTATACTTCTGAAGAAAAGAAGCCAGGTCTCCCACAAGGAGTTCATGGGTGTGGGCACCTTTAATATCATCCTGGTCATAGGGAATATCATCAGAATGCTTTTCCCCTCCTATCTTGTCATGAACACCTTCTGCCTCATGGCCATCATAATAATCTACCTGTCCTTCCAGAACCCCGAATACTACCAGGCCCATAATGAGGGGATTTTCAATAATGATGCCTTTGAGAGGCTCCTTAAGGAAATAACGGATAAAAAGATCTACAGCATCCTGGCTTTCCAGATACGCAATTATAATGAGCTGAGGGAGATATACAGCAGGTCCCAGGTAAAAAGGATAACTGCCGATATAGGCAATTACCTCAATTCCATTAAGAGCCCAGGGGAGGCCTTTTACCTGACAAATGGCGCCTTTGCGCTTCTTTTCCCCAAGGAGCAGCCTCTTAAGCCCGCACATCTCAAGCTGTCCGAAAGGTTCGAGGGCCCCTGGGATCTGGAAAACGGCGAGGTTTACCTGGAAATCTCCTTTGTCCGCATCTTGCCAGGAAACCTTCTGAATACTGCCGAAAAAGTGCTGAACGGCCTCTCTGATGCCCTAAGCCGCATTTCAGACGGCGGCGAAACGGAAATCCTCGTGGATGCCGAGACCCTTGACAGGCTGGAACACCTGACGGAAGTGAAAAGGGCACTGGAGTATTCCGTGGAAGAGGACCTTGTGGAGGTCTTCCTCCAGCCCCTCATAGACTGCAGTACGGGGAACACTGTCGGAGCAGAGGCACTTGCCAGGATAAGGGACGCTGAAGGGAAGCTCATCCCGCCGGGCGAATTCATACCCCTGGCTGAAAAGAACGGCCGCATAGCGGCTCTGGGGGAGCAGGTCTTTGAAAAGGTATGCGCCTTTATTAAGGAGCATGACATCTCCAAGGCAGGCTTAGCCTGGATCAATGTAAATGTCTCGCCCCTGCAGTGCCTGAGAAAGGATCTGTCCGAGCATTTCCTCGGTATCCTCGAAAGGTATGGTGTCTCAGCGCATAAGATACACCTGGAGCTCACGGAGGAGTGCCTCGTGGACTATAAGCTCCTAAAGGAGCAGGTAGAGAATATGCAGAAAATAGGACTGAGGTTCGCCCTCGATGACTATGGGACTGGCTACTCTAACCTGGCAAGGCTAAAGCACTTCCCCTTCATAAATGTGAAGCTCGACATGTCCGTTGTGGATGACTATTACAAAGAGCCAGACGACATACTGCCCACCCTTGTCCAGACCTTCAAGAGTATGGGATTCTCAGTCACGGCAGAAGGAATAGAGAATGAGGAAATGGCTGCGGCAATGAAAAGGATAGGCTGCGACTTCCTGCAGGGCTACTATTTTTCAAAGCCTCTTCCCATGGAGGAATTCGTTAATAAATACCCCTTGCTTACAGCCACTAAATCAGGGTAATTTAGGGGAGCGCTGCCTTCCCTATCTGGTTCACATAAAATTCATAGGTCTCCTGCGTCAGAGGGTCCACAGGCCTGTCCTTCCCCTTAAGGAAGTCCAAGCTGTCACGCAATACCATACGGAGCGCGCTGTCTATGTCGGTAAAGGCCTCCATGCGTATCTCCTTAAGCCTCTTTGCCTCATGTCTGTGGGGCTCTATATAGTCGGCTATGTAGATTATCTTCTCAGTAATGCTCATGCCCGGCCGGCCGGTGGTGTGGTAGCGCACGGCATTCAAAATGTCCTTGTCCTTCACGCCATACTCATGCTCCGCAATATAGGCCCCAAGCTTCCCATGGATGAGGAAGGGAGCCTTCTTCTCTATATCGCTCAGGTCCAGCTTGTATTTTCTGCAAAGCTCGTACTTTTCCTCATTGTCTATATTTTTTGCACAGTCGTGGAGTATGCCGGCGAGAAAAAGCCTTTCCATATCCTCCCCGTAGCGCATAGCAAGAGAGGCGGCAGTATATGCCACCCCCAGCGTATGCTGATAACGATAGTTATCAAGTGCCTTCTTTACTTTCTTTTTTATAGTCAGGATTTTTTCATCCATTTAGATATTGCTCCTATATTACAGTGCTTCCCCGCCAGACCCTTTTCAGGCCAAAAGCGGCCGCCTCATCCGGCTCTATCTGTAAAGCCCCTTTTCCAAGATGTACTCCCCTACCGCATCTGGCACATAATAACGTATGGATCTGCCCTTCGCCGCAAATTCCCTTATCATGCGTGAAGATATGTCTATATCCGTGGTGGTCAGCAGCCTTATGTCGGCTCTATAACCCTCCTCGTACTCCCTTATTTTGGCCCGGAGTTCCGACATTGTCGAGCCATTCCGTACAGAGGCGAGGATGGTGCAGCCCGCAAAAATCTTCTCAGGCTCGAACCACCTCTCCATCTGGAATAGGGTGTCGGCCCCCATTATGAAGAAGAAACGGCTGTCCGGCTCTTCTCTGTTCAGGGTGAGTATGGTGTCGGAAGTATAGGTATTGCCCTTCCTTTTAATCTCCCTGTCCGACAGGGCAAAATGGCTATTTCCCTCTATTGCGAGCTCCGCCATTTTTAGCCTTATTTCCGGCGCAAGGACATTTTCATTCTTTTTTAAGTAGGATACTCCGCTGGGCATTATAAGCACCTTATCCAGAGCATATTCCTCATAGGCCTGCTCTGCAAGGATGAGATGCCCTATGTGTATGGGATTAAATGTTCCCCCAAGTATTCCTATCTTTTTAATGCTCTTCACTTCCTATGCACCTATTCTGAAAGCGGCATCAACAATCCCTTGCCTCTATGGCCTGAGACATAAAATCCAGCTTGCCCGAATCTGCTTACTGTCGTCAGCATCCCTTGCCCCTATGGCCTGCGACCTAAAATCCAGTTTACCCGAATCTGCTTACTGTCATCAGTATCCCTTGCCTCTATGGCCTGAAACCTAAGGCTTTATGCGGTGCCGCTTGCTAATACCTCTATTTCTCCGTATTACCTGCCGCAGATGCCTTAGGCAGCTTTATCACAGGCTTCTCCGCAGGACGGTAGAGCGTGATTTTCCGGCCCATGGTCTGCACGAGGAGCGAATTTGTGCGCCCTGCAAGGGTTTCTCCGACGTCTCTGACGTCGAGACCCGCATTCTTAAGGACATCCACCTTTATGAGCTCCCTTGCGGACAGGGCTTCGTCTGCATAGGCAGTGACATCAGGTGTCACTCCTCCTTTTCCCACCTGCACTACGGCATGCTCTTTCATAGCGAGGGACCTAAGATAT
>JAGBNO010000084.1 GCA_017634355.1 Lachnospiraceae bacterium | reverse complement strand
GCTTCCCATAGGGATACAGGATTTTGAGAGCATAAGGAAAGAAGGCTACTTATATGTGGATAAAACTGCATATATATACAGTCTGTTCCACAAGGGCAAGCCTTACTTCTTAAGCCGTCCCAGAAGGTTCGGGAAGAGCCTCTTACTTTCCACGATGAAGTATTATTTCGAGGGGAGGAAGGACCTCTTTGAGGGGCTAAAGATAGAGGAGCTGGAGAGGGATAATACAGATGCCTGGCAGGAATATCCGGTGTTTTATATTGATTTTAACAAGGATAACTTCAGGGCTGATAATGCGCTTGAAGAGGTTTTGGAGGCCCATCTCAAGCTGTGGGAGAAGACTTATGGGATTGAGAAGGGCGAGGGTACCCTTGCAAACAGATTCCAGAATCTTATTGTGAAAGCTGTTGAAATAACGGGAAAGAATGCGGTAGTCCTGGTGGATGAGTACGACAAGCCTCTTCTGGAGGGCGCCGATGCTGAGATGGTGGAGCATAATAAGGCCGTATTCAAGGGTTTTTTCAGCACGCTGAAAAGCTATGACAGGTATCTGAAATTTGTGTTTATCATGGGGGTTACGAAGTTCAGCAAGGTGAGCATTTTCAGTGACTTGAACCATTTGAGGGACATTTCCCTGTCCAGGGAATATGCCCAAATATGCGGCATAACTGAGACAGAGCTACTGGAATACTTCATGCCTGAGATAGAAGATATGGCATCAGAACAGGGAGTGGACAGGGACGAATGCCTGAAAGCCTTGAAAAAAATATACGACGGCTACCATTTCCATCAGAATACTGAAGGTGTCTACAACCCCTTCAGCCTTTTAAATGCTTTGGAAGAAAAGGAATACGGCATGTACTGGTTCTCCACAGGCACTCCTGCCTTCCTCATAGAGAAGCTTAAAGAATCGGGCTTTGACCCAAAGCGCATTACGGATGGAAAGCTCTATGCAGAGGCAAATGTCCTGACGGATTACCGCTATGACAATGCTAATCCCGTGCCGCTTTTCTATCAGACGGGCTACCTCACTATCAAGGGCTATGACGAAAAGTACAGGAGCTATCAGCTGGGCTATCCCAATGACGAAGTAAAGTATGGCTTCATGGAGAGCCTTGCCCCTCTGTTCCTGAAAGCGGAGGAGGCTCCTGAGCCTCTGGACATACGCTCTTTCGGCATGGATATAGAACGGGTAGAGACAGATTCCCTGCGGGACCGCTTCACGGCACTCTTCGCAAGGCTCCCCTATCCCAATGATGAAAAGCAGGTGGAGCAGAACTTCCAGAATGTGGTCTATATAGTATTCATGCTGCTGGGGCAGTTCGTGTCCGCAGAAATCCATTCCGCAAAGGGCAGGGCCGACTGTATAGTGGAGACAGACGACTATGTTTACATATTTGAATTTAAAAGGGACAGGAGCGCGGAGGAGGCGCTTAAGCAGATAGTTGAGTCCGGCTATGAAAAGCCGTATTCGGCCGACAAGAGGACGCTTATAAAGATAGGGGCTAATTTCGACTCGGAGAGCAGGAATCTAGACGGCTGGGAGGTGGTCAGGTCTGATACAAAAGCCTGAATAGTAACTATTGCGGTTACAATGCAGCGCATTGGCTGTGCGCTGAATATAACACGATAGGATAGGAAAAGTTTAAATATTTTGACAATCATTGTAATAGACATTAAAATAAAGAACGGCTATGCACATCATAGGAGAGCTGCATAGCTGTTTCTGATGTATGGTCAGGATTAAGCGTTATTTACTATTGCGTTATGCGCTTATGCGGTGGCGCTTTATGCTGTGGCGCTTCTTCCTGAAGATTGGAGGGATTATGAAAAAGATTCTGGCTTGTTTGATGACAGGTGTAATGGCGTTCAGTCTTGTGGCCTGCAGCACCACGCCCCCGGCTACGGGAGGCACTGATGCGGCCGGAGGCCAGGCCGCCGAGGGCAGCGCAGAGGCGGGGGGAGCTACTGACGGAGCTGCGGCAGATAGCGCGGCCGCAGCTGGAGACACCATAAGGATAGGCGTATTCGAGCCTTCTACCGGGGATTCTGCCTCAGGCGGCAAAAAAGAGACCCTGGGCATGCAATTCGCAAATTCTGAAACGCCTACCGTGGAAGTGGGCGGAAAGACCTACAATGTAGAGCTAGTGATGGCTGACAACGGCTCATCCGCCGATAAGGCCCCTTCTGCCGCTTCTGAGCTCGTGGGCAAGAATGTATCGTTGGTGCTTGGCTCCTACGGCTCAGGCGTATCCATGGCGGGCGGCCCTAAGTTCGAGGAGGCCGGTCTTGCGGCCATAGGCGTTACCTGTACGAACCCCAATGTCACGGCGGGCAACGACTATTATTTCAGGATATGCTTCCTTGACAACTTCCAGGCCGACGTGCTGGCAAACTTCGCTATGGAGAAATTTTCAGCCAAAAAGGCATACTGCCTCGGCGAGAACGGGAATGAGTACGACCAGGGCCTGGTGGCATTCTTCACTCAGGTATTTGAGGGCGCAGGCGGAGAGGTGATCTCTGACTCCTTCCCTACTAACAATTCTGATTTCACTTCATATCTCAATAAGGCTAAGAGCGAGGGCGTGGATGTAATATTCACACCTGTGTCCATAGCTTATGCAAAGCAGATAATGGAACAGGCCGCATCTCTGGGCATAGACATTCCTTTCCTGGGGTCTGACACCCTGGACGACAACATGGTCCTGGAGGCCACCAAGGACACGAACCTTCAGCTCTATGTCTCCACCTTCTATCAGGAGGGCGGTTCTGAGACCTTCGACAAGGGCATAAAGGATTATATCAATAATAATTCCGATGCCATGACCGCTAACGGAGGCAATGATACTATATCAGCTGTTACCGCAATGGGCTATGACGCCTACTATGTGGCGCTTGAAGCCATAAAGGCCGCAGGGAGCGGAGACAAGGCGGCCATCAAGGCGGCTATCCCCTCTGTCAAGTGGGACGGCGTGTCCGGCTCCATAGCTTTCAACGAGGTAGGAGACGCAGTGCGTGACACTGCTTATATCAAGACCGCAGATACAGCTAACGGAACATGGGCATTTGAAAAGGTGCAGAGCGGTTCAGGGAAATAAGGTTCTTAAAAGTTTAGGCCAAAGCCATTGCCGCACAGGTTCTTGTGTCAGCCCATGGCTTTGGCCTGACAGGCATAAGAGGAAAATATGGAATATATCATCTCCGTGCTGCTTTCCGGCGTTTCCGTCGGCGGGCAGTATGCACTAATAGCTATAGGATACACACTGGTATATGGGATATTGAGGCTCATAAATTTTGCCCACGGCGATGTTTTCATGGTTGCGGGCCTGATGGGGATATATCTTGCGGCAGTGCTGCCCATCACCCTTTCGCTGCCCCTGGTCATTATACTTACGGTGCTTCTGGGCTTCGCCATAGAGAGGGTGGCATATAAGCCCCTCAGGGAGGCTCCCCGTATGTCTGTCATGATTTCCGCAATAGGCGTGAGCTATCTCCTTCAGAATACAGCTACTTATGTGACGGGCGGCCAGCCTATGACCTATCCCACCATCCCATTTCTCTCTGGAACTGTGGATGTGGCGGGAACCCAGACCAAGTGGGTGGTGATTATAACGCCCATACTCGTGCTGGCACTGGTATTTGCGCTCACACAGCTAATTAACCGCACAAAGGTGGGCATGGCAATGAGGGCTGTCTCCAAGGACTTTGAGACCAGCCGCCTCATGGGAATAAAGATAAACAGCGTCATTTCCGTGACCTTTATAATAGGCTCTGCTCTTGCGGGCATAGGGTCTATACTTTTCTTTACGAACTATCCCGCAATTACCCCCATGTCGGGCGCAATGCCGGGACTTAAGGCCTTCGTGGCGGCGGTTTTCGGCGGCATAGGCTCCATACCGGGGGCCGTGATAGGGGCTTTTATAATAGGAATTGCCGAAACTATCATAAAAGGCCTGCCATCTTCCTGGGACGTGTCTGTCTTCTCCGACGCCTTTACCTTTGCGCTTCTTATAATAATACTGGTATTTAAGCCTCAGGGTCTCTTTGGCGAGGCGGCCACGGACAAGGTGTGATGACGCAGCTATAGAAGCTGTAGCTAATGAATAATTACAAATGAGGATGAGTATGAAGGAAAACAAGCGTTTCTTTCCAACATTGGCAGGGATAGCCTTATTGCTTATATTTGTTATCCTGCTTGAGAATATAAGTGCGGCAGTGCCGGGGCTGCCTGATGTATTCCAGCCCACGAGCCCCCTTTTCACGGTGCTCAAAAAGGCCGCCGTCTATTCCCTGGTCGCTGTCTCTATGAACCTCCTGAATGGTTTCACCGGCTTATTTTCCCTGGGGCAGGCCGGATTTATGCTGCTTGGAGCCTATACTTATGCCATACTCACGGTTCCAGCTGCCCAGAAGGACCAGGTATACTATCTCTTCGGTGGCTGTGCCTTTGAATTTTCCTTTGTGGACATGTTCGGAATGGTATTTGGTAATAGCGGCGTGGGCGGGGCTGTGAGCATGGTCCTCGGCTGCCTCCTTGCGATAATCCTGGCAGGTGTGGTGGCGGGCTTTTTCGCCTTCCTCATAGGTTTCCCCGTGCTAAGGCTTAAGAGCGACTATCTGGCTATAGCAACTCTCGGCTTTGCGGAGATTTTGAGGGCCATTTTCCAGTGGCAGAAGCTCGGTCCTATCACCAACGGGGCAAATATGATAAAGGGCTTTCCCACTTTTTCCAGCTTCAACATTACGGGGCCCTCAGGCAACGTGATACTCAGGCTTTCTACCTTTATCCCTTTCTTTATAACGACTGTCTGCATAGTGCTCATAGTGCTCCTAATCAATTCTTCATACGGACGTGCCTTCAAGTCAATAAGGGATGACGAGGTGGCTGCGGAGGCCATGGGCATAGGGCTTTTCAGGCATAAGACATTGTCATTTGTGATTTCCAGCTTTTTCGCAGGCGTGGGGGGAGCGCTTTTTGCAATGTATGTGGCCAATGCCCAGGCCAAGGCTTTTACGTCCACCATGACATACGAGATACTTCTCATAGTTGTTATAGGCGGCATAGGCTCCGTTTCCGGTTCCGTCATAGCCACTTTCCTGTATGTTGCATGTTCTGAATGGTGGCTTAGGTTCTTAGACAGTGAGATGTACTTTGGCAGCTTCAAGATCCCGCTATTACGGAATGGCTTCCGCATGGTAGTATTTTCGGTGGTAATAATGGTGATCGTGCTCTTTTTCTCCAATGGGATCATGGGCAACAGGGAGATAGATTTATTAAAGCCCTTTGGAAAGAAGAATAAGAAAAAAGAGGGGCATACGCATTAAAGACCGCAGTTTCTTAAGTGCCGGATTTGTGTAGCCTCTATTGCTAAGACAGTATTCAGCCTAAGGTCGCATAATAGAGGAGATGAAAGGAAAAGGCTTTTAATGGAGAATAATGAAGAAAAGATAGCCCTGCACCTTGAAAATGTCACCATGCAGTTCGGCGGGGTCGTCTCGGTGAACAATCTTTCCCTGGATGTGCCTGAGCACAAGATAATAGCTCTTATAGGCCCCAACGGGGCAGGGAAGACTACGGCCTTCAACTGCATAACAGGTGTTTACCAGCCCACCAACGGCCTCATAGAATTTATGGGCGAGCCTATGGTGAGGAGCCACCCTGTAGGCAAGGCAGAAAAGGGTTATAAGGGACAGAATGCTGATAAATATGCGAATGAACCCATACTGGCCCCTACACCCGACAGGATCACCGCCCTGGGCATAGCCAGGACCTTCCAGAATATACGCTTGTGGAGCAGCATGACTGTCTTTGAGAATGTTCTTATAGCCAAACACATGAGGGCCAAGCAGAATGTATTCTCCGCAATATTCAGGGGAAATTTGGCAGAAGAGAAGCGCATGAGGGAAGAGACCATGGCGCTCTTATGTGAACAGGGCCTGGACACTTACAAGAACGAGATTGCTACCAGCCTTCCCTATGGGCTTCAGAGGAGGCTGGAAATAGCGAGGGCCCTTGCGACGGAGCCTAAGCTTCTGCTTCTGGACGAGCCGGCGGCAGGCATGAATCCGCAGGAGACGCTGGAACTTGCGGAGTTTGTGCAGGAGATAAGGGAGAAGTACAATTTAACCATATTCCTGATAGAGCACCACATGGATCTCGTAATGAATATATCTGACTATATCTATGTCATAGATTTCGGCAGCGAGATAGCCGAGGGCGAGCCTGAGGCCGTGCAGAGCAACCAGAAGGTCATAGAGGCCTATCTGGGCGTAAGCGAGGAGAGCGCATAAAGAGTCAGATATTGCTGCGAAGTCGCCGTAATAGAGGAGGTATTGATGGAAGAAGTTTTGCATATAGATTCGCTTAAGGTGAGCTACGGCGGCATAGAAGCAGTCAGGGGTATCAGCTTCCATGTGGATAAGGGCGAGATAGTTACCCTGATAGGCGCAAACGGCGCAGGGAAAAGTTCTACCCTCCGCACTATTTCAGGCCTCGTAAAGCCATCGGGCGGCAAGGTTGTCTTTGAGGGAAATGACATTACAGGAAAGGACCCGACGGAGATAGTCTCGAAAGGGCTTATGATGGTGCCTGAGGGCAGGCGCATATTTCCTAACCTCACCGTGCTGGAGAACCTGCGCATAGGGGCGTATCTAAGGAATGACGAGCTGGAACAGGACATAGAAACGGTCTATGGATTTTTTCCAAGGTTAAAGGAGCGTTCCTGGCAGGCGGGCGGCACCTTATCCGGCGGAGAGCAGCAAATGCTGGCCGTGGGGAGGGCACTTATGGGGAGGCCCAAGCTCCTCATGATGGACGAGCCATCGCTGGGCCTGGCTCCCATAGTCGTACAGGGTATTTTTGAGATAATAGAAGAAATACATAAGGCCGGTACAACAGTGCTCCTTATTGAGCAGAATGCAAATATGGCTTTGCATGTGGCAGACAGGGCCTATGTCATTGAGAACGGGAAAATATCCATGGAAGGCACTGGCAGGGAATTACTGGAAAATGAGAAGGTGAGGGACGCCTATCTGGGGTCTAAGGGATAGGGGTTTTTTAGTTTGATATAAGATGGGGGCAGGCTTTACAAGAAGGGTATCAGCTTATGAAGAAATTATCAGAAATGGACAATAAGGAGCTTTTCTCCGTTCTGGCCGGCTCAGATGTGGTAGGGCAGGCATATCTGCAGAAAATAGTCAGGGCATATCTAAGGCATTCCAAGGAAACAGACAGACAGGATGATGCGGACTTAAAAACCATGGTAAAGGAGTATCTGGATGGGAAGTATGGGGATGTGAATATGGAGGCGTAGATCCCAAAGTTACATACAAAGCAGTCGGCAAGACAGTATTGTTGTGAGAAGTACCGTGCAGCTTTCAATAGCGTAAGTCCAGGCACTTCCAGTTTTTTAGGAGGGAAAGGAACTTATGATCAAAAAGAGATTATGCACGGCTTTTTTGGTTTTTGCGCTGGCCGCAGGGAATACAGGCTATGCCGCAACGGCTGTGGGGGGCTTGGCCGGCGGGGATGCTTCCAGTGAAGCTGGGGCCGCTGCCGGAGGGACGGAAGAAGCATCTTCCCCTGAGGCAGGGGGAGATGAAAGCACGGCAGGGACTGCGGCGGGTACTGCCGGAACAGAGACGTCGGAAATACAGCAGAAGAGCGCCGCTGAATATGCAAATGCGGTAGATAATGCGAGTATAGACACGGCAATTTATCTTGACTATGCCGCCGGTATAGAGGCCGGAGTCTATAAATGGGTGGCAAGTGAAGACGGAGACTATTTTACGCTCTCGGCAGTGGATGAAAATGGAGAGCCCATAGAGCAGCAGGAGAGCGCTATCAACGTGGGAGCCAATAATGCAGAGATCACCGGAGCCGGCGGGGCGGCGGCTGACAGTAAAGAGGGCAGCAGCGCTGACAGCGGGGATTCTGAGAGCGATAATGGGGCTGGAGTCGTACGGCCAGAAGGAGAGGGAGCCCCAGAAGGCGGACGGCCAGAAGGTGAGGGAGCTTCAGAAGGCGGATGGCCAGAAGGTGAGGGTGGCTCCAGAGGCGGACGCCCTGATGGCCAGAGAGGCCCAGGCGGAGGCATGGGAGGCCAGAGAGGCCCAGGAGGCATGGGAGGTCCAGGCGGCATGGGCGGCGGCGGTACCGTCTATCAGGGCGTTTACATGAATGCCAATATCACGAATCTTAAGAACCAGACCATGGCCATCTATGTGCCAAAGGCCTATTTTACATTGGACGCTGACGGCAATGTGACAGGCATAGACCACGAGGGTAAGGCAGGTGATTATACAGCTGATACTGCCCCAATAGTATACTTAAATGAGTGCGGAGGCTGGAAATCCAGTTCGCCCCGTTCCTGCGATACCTCCTACATAGAGGAGGGCATGGTGTATGTGACTGCGGGCGCAAGGAGCAGGGATGCCATGAGTGAGGATGGCTTTAAGATCACGGGGAAAGCCCCGACCCCTGTAGTGGATCTGAAATCGGGTGTCATTGCCCTTAGGGCAAATTCTGATGTCATCCCCGGAAATAAGGACAGGATCATTTCAGTGGGAACTTCAGGCGGCGGACAGATGAGCTCCATACTCGGAGCAGCTGGAAATATGAAGGAGTATTATGAATATCTCTACGAGGCAGGCGCACTGGGAGTTACTAAGGCTTCTGACGGGAGTTTTGAGAGCGCGATTCCCGATAATGTCTATGGCGCGCAGCTTTATTGCCCCATTGCCGATATAGAGAATGCGGACCTGGCATACGCCTGGTGGTGGACCGACCTCGCAGACGACGGGGGCAGCTATAACGTCAGTATGACAGATTTTGAGAGGCGTTTACAGGAGCTGGAAGCGGCCGCCTTTGTAGATTATTTAAACGGGCTAAACTTAAAGGATAAGGATGGAAATGCATTGACGCTTACGGACCTGCGCTCAGGGAATTACTATGATGCCATCCTTTCTAATATTTCAGCTGCCTTGAATTCCATGGTGGAGGCTGGGGAGATAGATCCCGTTGCGGAGTATGCGGATTATTCAGGCTGGCTTAAGCAGAATGATGACGGCAGCTGGGAAATAACCGACATGAAGGGCTTTATGATAGGGACAGGCCTCGTAAACCAGAGGAATAAGGCTATCCCCGGCTTTGACGCCATGGATAAGTCCGCAGAGAATGACGCTTTTGGAAAGAGCGAGGAGAGCAAAGTCCATTTTGCTAAAAGCGTTGCGCAGATCCTTTCCGATAATTATGATGAGCTCTCGGCCCTTGACGGCTTTAATAAAGAAGAGGTGGATAATTACATAGAAGAGGCGCTTAAGGGAGAGGGCGCGGCCGCCATAGCGGAGCAGGCCAATCTCCTGAATGCCACTGAGATCCTCCTTGGCAGCGATGGGCTGAGTGCCGCAGAGCCTGCTAAGTACTGGAGGCATAGGAGCGGCACTGCGGACCAGCATACTTCCTTTAGCATAGGGTACAATATCCTTCTCGCCGCCCAGATGAAGGGCCTGAATATTGATTACCATCTGGTGTGGAACATGGGACACGGCAATAACGAGGGAAGCAGCACAGGAACATTTATTGACTGGATAAAGGAGATTTCTTAGTTATTGGGTAATGATCTCTGGGACTGCGCCTTTCCGATGCAGTATATGGGCGTTTGGACAAGCCGGTAAATAATTTATGCATAAAAAAACGATGGTGGAGGGTACTCCATGGAAGCATATTTTAAGCTTTGCGCTTCCCGTACTTATGGGGTCCCTGCTGCAGCAGCTGTATAATACGGTAGATACTATAGTGGTCGGGAATTTTTCAGGGGAAGATGCTCTGTCGGCGGTAGGCACGACGGGCAGCTTCACCTTTCTCTTCCTGGCTGTGGCCATAGGCTTTTCTGCCGGAAACGGCGTAATAGTGGCGCAGCACTACGGCGCAAAGAATGAGAAGCTCTTAAGGGAGAATGCGGCCACGGGCATACTCTTTATACTGGGGCTGGGACTTATTATGACTATAGTTGGGATTCTAATCGCAGAGCCCGCCTACAGGTATTTGGTAAATGTCCCTGATAGCTTCATAGACCTTACCCTTGTATATTTCCGCATCTATGCCATAGGGCTTTTTTTCCAGTTCGGCTACAATATCTTTTCCTCAATCTTAAGGGCGGTGGGGGACAGCGCCGCCACGCTCTACTTTTTATTGATAGCATCTGTTTTGAATATAGTCTTGGACCTCCTTTTTGTCGCACATTTCAAATGGGGGGTGGCAGGAGTCGCCATTGCGACGGATATCTCCCAGGCAGTGTCCTTTGTGGCGGCCTATATCTATATGAGAAAGAGGTATCCCATATTCAGGTTTGGCTTAAAGGATTATAAGTGGCACCCTCATCATGCGAAGAAGACCGCCATGGTGGGCTTTCCCATTGCGCTGCAGCTTATGATAGTCTCCTTCGGCCTCACCTTCATACAGAGGGCGGTGAACGGCTTTGGTCAGGTAATGACTGCCTCTTTTACCGTCGGGCAGAGGATAGAGATGTACCTAAACCTTCCCTGCAATGCTTTTCAGACTACCCTTGCCACCTATACAGGACAGAATATAGGCGCAGGGAGGTTAGACAGGGTAAAAACGGGTGTCTGGCAGACCCTTATTATATCTCTTGTGTTCACGCTCTTTATTTCCGGCATAGTCTGGGCCGCCTCAGGGAATATAATAGCCCTCTTTGGCTTAAGCAGCGCATCTGCCACCTACTGCACGGAGCATCTGCATACAGTAGCCTTTATAAATGTGATTTTATCTTTGTATGTCCCCCTCTTTGGCGTCTTCCAGGGCTCTAACCACAGCGGTGTGCCCACCATAGTCGCAACGGGGGCGCTGGGCGTAAGGGTGCTCGTCACATACTTATTCCAGCACAGCGCTTTTTTCGGCCATACTATTATCTGGTGGAACGGCCTCTTTGGCTTCGGCATGGGCTTCCTTATAAGCTGGAGCTATTTTTTAAGCGGGAAGTGGCAGAGTAACTCAAGGATAGACGCACAGACATCCGTATAGCTCTTTGCCATGAGACAGGGCAGGGGGCTAAGTAGTTACACGGTAAGAAAATGAATTGAGAAAGAAAGGATGGGAAGATGGAGAATAACAATGTTTCAAAGGAATTGTATGGTGCCGCACCTGACTATTCCAAGAAGGAAAGCTGGTACAAGATAGCGGATACTACAAAGGATATTGATACTTTCTATGTCTATGCAACCGAATATATCCTTGGGAGCTTCGATGAGGGCGCTCCGGACTATGCCACGCTTGACAATGCTGAGATGATGGCTGGCGTGGATGTAGAATTTAAGGCCCATGCTACTGTCTTTGAGGACTCCACAAATGTATTTGTGCCCTACTACCGCCAGTCAGGACTGCGTTATGCGGGGGAGATCCACAAAAAGACAGGGAATGTCAATGCGGCTTTTTCCGGCATGCCTTATGACGATATAACAGCAGCCCTCGACTATTACTTCGAGAACCTGAACGGCGGCCGTCCCTTTATCATTGCGGGGCACAGCCAGGGTTCGTCCATGGTTCTTATCTTACTGGGTAAATATTTCAAGGAGCATTCCGATTACTACTCCCGCATGGTCGCCGCCTATCCGATAGGCTACTCTGTAACGAGGGAATACCTTAATGCCAATCCGCACCTGAAGTTTGCCTCTGGTGAGACTGACACCGGCGTTATCGTGAGCTGGAACACAGAGGGTCCAAGGAATGTAGAGGAAAACTCGCATAATGTTGTAGTGCTTCCGAATACCATGAGCATAAATCCGCTGAACTGGAAGCTCGATGAAACTTATGCTCCTGCGAGTGAGAATCTGGGCTCACTCATTACTGATGAGAAAACCGGAGAGAACAGCATTGGCGATGTCGGTGCGGACGCAAAGATAAACCTAGCCCGTGGTGTCGTGGTGACTAATGGCAAAGTGCCCCCTATGCCGGAGGATGAGGCTAAGCTCGCAGCCGAGTTCTTTGGTCCGGATGGACGCCATGACAACGACTACACGTTCTACTACAATAATATCAAGGACAATGTGGCTAAGCGCATTGCTGCTTATAAGGGTGGCAAGTAATAGCGGAGTGCCGTTCTTGGCTATGGGCCTGTAGCGAATTAACGAATTAACTTAGTCATTTGACTGGTCTGCTTTCCCGAAAGTTATGTCGGAAAGCCTCACCGCAGTTTAAGCTGATAAGATAGAAAATCCCCACCGGAGCTTATGGCCCAGTGGGGATTTTATTATGGAAATGGGCATACTTGCGTAAGAAAGCATTTGCTGCGCCAATGCCATGTCTGCAAGAGGCAAAGGGGGGTTACTTTTAGTTCGATAGCGGCGGATTCTGATAAATTTTTTCATTTACTCTTTTGAGTTCTTTTTCTATGCAACGCATAGTTTCCTGAGCATTCTCTTTAGTTGCGACTTCCAGAAGATCCTCCAGAATGTCCCTCATTGTCATCAGGTAGACATTGATCTCTTTTTCCAAGGTCATAGTTTGTCACCTCCTCTATATGATGGCTATAGCATTTATCTATACCATACCATATCACCGTAAATTTAGACCGTCAAGAATTTGTATGGGAGACGAAATAGAAATAATGACAGTCCTATGTTACAATGTTGCTTGTTATAAATGGAAAACCCAAACAGGAGCATAGCGACACCCTGTTGATACATTTATTCTGCGAAAGGGGGCTTCCAAGTGGATTTTAAGGTAGGCGTTGGAAAATCGGATTTTGAGGAACTCAGAGAATCAGGAAATTACTATGTTGATAAGACGGAACTGATATATGAACTTGTTAATGATACTGATAACAAGGTTACACTTTTTACAAGACCGCGCAGATTTGGAAAAACACTTATGATGAGTATGATGGAGAACTTTTTCAGCATACGGAAGAAAAGCGAACGCATATTTGAAGGGCTTGCCATAAGGGAACATGAAGATTTCTGCAGGGAGTGGATGAATCGTTATCTTGTATTATTTATCTCATTAAAGGATGCCGAATCGGAAACCTATGATGTGGCATACGCCAAATTGATGACAATTATAGCAGATGTATGTAAATCATATTCTGAGTTAAGCAGCAATGTGGTAGACAAGGATGATCTGGAAGTATTTGCAGGATTAAAGGCGCAAAAAGGCACAGAGAGTGATGTTCAGAATTCGCTTAAGACAATTATGCGTATGATGAACGCAGTTTATGGCAAAAAAGTCATTCTTTTAATTGACGAGTACGATGTCCCTCTTGCAAAAGCGAGTGAAAAGGATACTTCAAAGAATGGATACTATTCCAGGATGCTTGACGTTATCAGGGGAATTATGAGCACGGCCCTTAAAGATAATGAGTTCCTTCAATTTGCTGTGGTCACGGGCTGCCTCCGTATCGCAAAGGAGAGTATCTTTACAGGTACCAACAATTTTACCTCATATTCTGTTCTTGACGAAAGGTTCAGCCGGTATTTCGGATTCCTTGAAGATGAAGTAGCTGCGATGCTTCAGCTTGCGGACAGAAAAGAAGCAACAGAAGAAATCAAGGAATGGTATGATGGCTATGTATTTGGAAATTCATATCTATATTGTCCATGGGATGTTGTCAATCACATATCTGCGCTTAGGTATAAAAGATCCTCCAGGCCAAAGAATTATTGGAAAAATACAAGCCATAATGGGATACTGCTCACATTTGTGAAGAGGACGGACTTTAAAGTAAAGGGCAAATTTGAAATACTAATGAATAACGGAACTATCACGCAGACGATAGGGGATGAACTAACCTATGATACCTTACATTCATCGGAGGACAATCTGTGGAGTGTCCTTTTGATGACAGGCTATATCACTAAGGCAGATGCCGAGGAAGAAGGAGAAACTGTGAGCCTCAAAATCCCGAATAGGGAGATAGCATCAATCTTTGAGGATACGGTTATTAAGTTGTTCAAAGAAACGATAGATACAAATATGCAGAAAAGCATGATGGAGGCATTTTGGAATAAGGATGTAGAGGAAGCGGGGCGGATCGCTTCGGAGCTTCTCTGGAGAACCATCAGTTATAATGATTATCATGAGGATTATTATCATGCCTTTCTTACTGGTGTGTTTGTCGGAATAGGCTATGAGGTGGAATCGAATAAAGAAAAAGGGCTTGGCAGACCGGACATTCTGTTAAAGGATGAGGCTAACCACAGAGCTATCATCATTGAAGCTAAGAAGTCTGAAAAGGAAGTAGATATGGACAAAGATTGTGACAGAGCAATAGAACAGATTATTACAGAGAAATACCTAGAGGGGCTTTATGGGTATAAACAAGTACTTTGCTATGGGATAGCATTCTTTCGGAAACAAGCGAAAATAAAACTGCTAACCAATTAAAGCTGAATTGCCGTAAAGCTGGATTTCGGGAAAGTACGACGGCTACTATTCCATAGTGGCAAGCGAGCTTGGGACTAAGAGGATCCTGCATTATTGAAGTTCCTGGTACGCAGAACCCTCAATAAAAAAACACCACCGCATTCCAGGATGTTGCCTAAACCCAGGTTGTTGTGGGATCTATGTACTGAACAGTTACAATCGGAGGTCATAAAGGAAATATGGAGAACGGCAGGCAGATTGAAAAAGGAACTGTATCAGCGGCAGTAGGTTTTTGCATGTTTTTGCTGGGCTATATGGAGATGATGGCTGTTTGCGATGATCATATCTCACAGATAAGCGGATTGGGAGTACATTATCTTGCAGATTTCTTCAAAGCCCTGGGTTTCCTGAGCTTTCCACTGATCGCCCGTTCCGTGGGGAATAAGAGGAGACGTAAGTTCGCCCTGTATGCGGATACAGCGGTTATGCTGGCAAGTGTCTCTCTTTTGATATGCTCAAGGCACAGCATGTTGATAACTGCTGCAGCCCTTATATTTACCCTGGCATATGGGTATCTTGGAGGCTATTCCTACTACCGGTTGTCACTTGCACTCAGTAGAAGCGGGAACAGGGGAAGGGTGATAGGAACAGCCTGTGCCGGAGCGGTACTGCTACAATATGTCATAAGCATACTGTTAAGTTCCCAGTACATTATCTTTGTATCTGCGACAGCATTTATCATTTCAATCGTGATATACACATATTATGATGAGCCGATTCCCGGGAAAAGGGAGCCGGACGCCGGAAATGGAAGGTTTTTCCTCACAATCTCCGCACGCCATCGCTTTATCCTTATCTGTGCCATTTTGCTTATAATAGCCATGATATCCGTCAGGACGGATATACTGTTTTTTGAACTCAACTATAACGGGCAGTTGGATTTCTATTCATATACAAGGCTCTTTCTTGCGGTAGGATATGTAATTATGGGATATGCTGCGGATCTGGGGAAGAAGAATTATTTCCCGGTTGCAGTTGTTGCCGGCATTCTGATGACATCAGTACATATTATGCTACCGCTTTTTTCGGCTTCTTATGGGAATGCCTTTTTAAGCATATATTATGTATCCACTGCAGTATATATATTCTTTTATACCTATTCTTTTGTGAGTCTGGCAGCAGATACGAAGTATCCCGAGCTGACAGCGGGTTTCGGTCGTGTTTTGGCGGATCTGTCGGAATTCTTGTTTTATAATCTGGCTGTCTTCTTCTCGACACACTTTATCAGAGTATCCGATATGTTTTTTTATGTGGAATATTTTGTTTTTTTGACGGTTTTTGTCATAGTTGTTTTTATGAATCTGCCGGTACTGGATTTCAGGACTGTGAAGCAGATAGCAGCAACACCACAGGAAGAGGCTGCGGATGTATGCAGGATCGACCCGGATGTGTTTTTTGACATGTATGATCTGTCACCCAAAGAGAAGAGAATAGCAAACCTGCTCATACTGAGTGATGAGCCGATGAAAGTGATAGCAGCTGAGATCGGTATAAACGAGCGCTCGCTTTACAGGTATTCCAGGAAAATATATGAGAAGACTGAGAGTGAGAATCGAACGGCTCTGATAAAGAAGTATTTCAGTATGTAGATGTCATGGACAGGCTGCTTGTCATAAATATGACAGCAGAGTGTCATAAACATGGAACTGTACAATAAATCCATTAAGTTATTAAATTAAGATGATGGTTTTTGTCATCTTTTTTTTTGCGGAATACATGGTTTATAAGTAGTTTTAACCCAGCGTCCTTTGTGTAAGCGGCATACGCACGGATTTTGTAAGAAAAATGCCGCTTTCAGCGGCCAAAATCCGGCGCAGTCATTGTCACGAGGAAAGGAGTCCTGAGATGAATACTGAAAAACGTGCGTTATCAAAAGAGGGTTTGAAGATGGATGACAGTATAGTGAGATCTGCTGTGAAGTGGCACGGAAGCATGAAGGGGAGAATGCTTTCAGCGCTGCTGACCGTTGCCCTTGTGATGGGACTCATGCCGGCGTCAGCCTTCGGTGAGGAGATCACGGGGACGGGGGATATACCGGAAATATCAATTGAGGAAAGCGGGGAGATAAAGGGTGGGAGCTTTACCGGTGAATTCAAGGTAGGCGGAAATACTGTCACCAAAGTTAAGCAGAAGGATCGTATTTCCCTGACTGCAAGCGATTTCTCACCTGTTCTTTCCAGCCTGGAGAATATCAGTGGAGATAAGATCTATCTGCAGCTCATAAAGAAGGATGCCAGGATTCCTGATCCGGAATATGGCGGTGATTACGATTTCTATGATAAATATGAGATACCCCTGCAGGGCAGTATGGATAGTGAAAAGACCACTATTACATTTAATAACTTTGATATCTATGACTCAATATTGAGGGATGCCAGCGGAATCCCGGTGCCAGCCGGAGAATACATGGTACGTATCCTTGTGACTTATCAGCCTTCAACACATTCGGTGTCATTAGGGCAGTATTACTGGGGGAGCAGCAATCTCACCGTTGAATGGAGTGACAGTGAAGGTCCTGACATGATCACTAAAGAACTGGAAGAAGGCTGCTGGGGAGCATATTATTCCATGCAGCTGCAGGCGGCTCCAAAGACCTCAGGGCACCATGTGGACTGGTCCATAATAGCTAAGAATGGTAGTTTTGGCAGCGCAGAGTTAAAAAGCAGGTACGGACTTGCCATGTCTTCGGGGGGACTTTTATATGGAAGTATTCCTTCCGGCAGCGGTACGGATTATGCATATATATGTATCAGGGCCACTGAAAGGGAGACAGGGAAGAGTACCGAATGCTTCATGCCTATACGGATAAAGAGTGAAGGGAAGCTGGAGTTTAAGCAAACATCCCTTCCCTTTGCGCCG
>JAGBNO010000083.1 GCA_017634355.1 Lachnospiraceae bacterium | reverse complement strand
AGGCTTCCTTCAGGGAAATATTTTCTTCCAAGGCCTTGTGGGCGCATTTAGCCACATTTTCATATCCTATATAGGGATTTAGGGCTGTCCCCAGCATTAGGGAGCGGTGAAGGTTTTCATGCATCTTTTCCCTGTTTGCCCATATGCCTACGGCACAGTTATCGTTAAAGGAGTTTATGGAGTCTGCCATAAGCCTCGCAGACTGGATAAAGTTGTAGGCTATGACAGGCAAAAATACATTCAGCTGGAAGTTGCCCTGGGATGTGGCAAAGCCTATGGCCGCATCATTGCCCATGACCTGTACGGCCACCATAGTCACTTGCTCGCATTGGGTGGGGTTTACCTTGCCCGGCATGATGGAACTCCCCGGTTCATTGGCAGGGATAGTTATTTCCATAAGGCCGCAGCGGGGGCCGGAGGCGAGCCAGCGCACGTCATTGGCGATCTTCATCATATCGGCCGCCATTGCCTTTATCGCGCCATGGGCAAAGACCAGTTCGTCCCTGGAGCTTAGGGCGTGGAACTTATTATGAGCCGTGATGAAATTCATTCCCGTGATCTCGGAGACCTTTTCCGCAGCCAGAGCGTCGAAACCTTTGGGAGCGTTTAAGCCTGTGCCCACAGCAGTTCCGCCTAGGGCGAGCTCCAGTAGGGGCGTTAGAGAGTACTCAAGCATTTCCACATCCCTTTCCAAAGAGCTTCTCCATCCGCTTATTTCCCGACTGAAGGATATGGGGACGGCGTCTTGCAGATGTGTCCTTCCGCTTTTGATCACGCCCTTATTTTCCTGCTCCAGCCGCTGAAAGCTGGCTATGAGCTTTTTTGCCGCAGGGATAAGCTTCTCCTTTAAGAGCAGGGCGGCCGCTATATGCAGGGCTGTAGGAAAGGTATCATTGGATGACTGGCTCATATTTACATCGTCATTGGGATGCAGGAGCTTCCTGCCTGCATGCTCATTTCCCCTGCCGGCTATCACTTCATTTACATTCATATTGGACTGTGTGCCGGAGCCTGTCTGCCATACTACCAGAGGAAAATTATCCCATAGCTTCCCATCCAGTATTTCATCGCATACCTTGCTAATTGCAGCGCATTTTTCTTCTGTCATGCGCTCCGGCTGCAGGGAGCGGTTGGCCATGGCCGAGGCTTTTTTGAGGATGGCAAAGGAGGAAATGATCTCCTTAGGCATGGGCTCAGTACCTGTGCCTATCCTGAAGTTCTCATAGCTCCTCTGGGTCTGCGCTCCCCAGTACTTATCCGCGGGTACACGTATTTCTCCCATGGAATCATGTTCTATTCTATATTTTTTCTCTTCTTGCATCTTTGCATCGTTCTCCTAAAGTAATTTTTCCCCATCACTGCCGCACATCTTATTTACGATTTATAGGGCATTTGACCGAATTATATTTTGCATTTTTAAGGCGGTCAAGTACAAAAATCCTTACATCCTCAGGCTAATTATCCGGGTTCATCTGTATATAGTAGTGAGTGTTCTCCAGGGGATGCTCCACGCCAAAGTATCCCTTTCTGTCTGTAGTCGAGAGTGAGGGTGATGAATGTGGCCATAGGGCTATTGACGAAGCATGCAGGGAAAGACATTATACAGGCGGACTCAGTATTTAAGGACATAGTGGATAAAAACGATATCAGGAAGGTAGATGAAATGTCCAATGAAATAAAGAATATCAATAAGCGCGTTAATTTTGGGCATAGGCGCGGGGATAATAATGTCGTGCCGCAGAAGAAGGCCGTGCTGGGGAACATGTGACAGCTTTTGATTTTTGAACAGCGCTATCGGGCCAAAAGACAGGCAGAATGAAAAATGCCCCGCTTTTATATAGGAAAAGCATAACTTTCCTATACGGAGGCGGGGCAAAAATGTGGATTAAGCGTGTCAGATATCGGTCATGCTGTACAGCGTTACTCCTATGGTAGAAGCATTGTGCAGCAGGGCTGATGCCGACGGGGTGAGTACGCCGCCTATTCCCAACAGTATCAGCGCAAGATTAAAGCCCACCACGAAGCGGTAATTCCATTCAACTCTCTTTATAAGGCCATTGCTTATGCTTTTCAGATCCAAAAGGGCATTCAGGCTGTCCGAGGAAATGGTGATGTCTGCCACCTCTCTCGCTATCTGGGCCCCGTCGCTTATGGCTATTCCCGCATCCGCCCTGGACAGGGCAGGTGAATCATTTATGCCGTCTCCTACCATTACTACCTTGCGCCCTGCGGCATGTTCTTTTTCTATGAAAGCGGCCTTGTCTTCAGGCAGTACCTCGGCATAGTAATCCGAGACTCCGGCCTCTGAGGCTATTCTTTCTGCAGTTCTCCTGCTGTCGCCTGTCATCATGACTATATTCTCAAAGCCCAGGGCCTTAAGCCCCTCCACTATATGAGGAACCTCAGGCCTCATAGGGTCGTCTATGAGTATGACTGCGCTTAAGATACCGCCTATGGCGAGATAGAGGTGTGAATATGCCGGATCAAGGCTGTCATACTTTTCCCTGTCGCCATCGGCTATGGCACAGGACTCGTCCTCAAAGATGAAATGCCTGCTCCCTATGAGCACATTCTTCCCGTCCACTGTGCTGGCTATGCCGTGGGCTACTACATATTTAACCTCTGTATGCATTTCCTCATGGGACAGGCCCCTGCTTTTTGCATCCTTGACCACAGCATTTGCGATGGAATGGGGAAAATGTTCTTCAAGGCAGGCGGCAAGGCGCAGCATCTCCTCCGCATTTTCACCATTAAAGGGAACTACTCCCGCCACTTTGGGGCAGGCATGGGTGAGGGTCCCTGTCTTATCGAATACTATGGTCGTGGCATCGGATACAGCTTCTAAATATTTTCCGCCTTTTACCGTTATGCTTAAGTTCCCTGCCTGCCGCATGGCCGACAGGACAGCTACGGGCATGGAGAGCTTCAGGGCACAGGAAAAGTCCACCATAAGTACTGATACAGCCCTCGTGAAGTTTCGGGTGATGAGATATGTGAGAAGCGTGCCGGCAAAGCTATAGGGCACGAGAGAATCCGCAACGGAAAAGGCCCTCGTTTCCAGCTCTGACTTCAGCTTTTCAGATTCCTCTATCATTTTCACTATTTTTTCATATCTGGTGCCGCCCAAGGCAGAGCTTACCCTTATCTTCAGCTCGCCTTCGCTTACTACCGTCCCTGCATATACTGAGAGGCCCGCGGCTTTTCTCACCGGCAGGGACTCTCCCGTCATTGCGGCCTGGTTGACCATTCCCTCGCCGGATTCCACTATGCCGTCTAAGGGGATGAGGCTTCCTGAGCGCAGGACTATGATGTCCCCGTTCTCTATTTCATTGATGGAGACATTTTCTTCCCTGCCGTCCTTTATGCGCCAGACCCTCTCTACATTGAGTGACATGCTGCGGGCGAGGTCAGAGACTGACTTCTGATGGGTCCACTCTTCTAAAAGTCCGCCAAGGCTTAAAAGGAACATGACGGAATTGGCTGTTTTGTAATCCTTTCTTATGTAAGAAACCAGTATGGCGATGGCATCCAGGAGCTCTACCTTGAGCTTTCTGCCCCTTAGGCTCCTAAGCCCTCTTAAGAGGAACTTGCCGACCCTTAGGCTAATGAAGATCTGCCTTATGGTCATGGGCAGCAGGAAGCTGACGATCATTCTGCGGCTTAGCTTGAAAAAGAGCGCATCCTCGTACTTCCGGTCCACTTCCCTGCCAGTGTGCTCCGGCACCAGCTTCAGTTCGTCCGCTTCGTCGAAGTGGAACTTTAAGAGCTCTGATATAAGCTTTTCCTTAGGCATGCTGTAGCGTATCTCAACGCTCGAAGTCCGTTCATGCGCCTTGATGCTGCTTATGCCATCGACTCTCTGCAGGCCGTATTCTATAAGGTCGGCCTCGTGAGCCGTCATTTTGCCAAAGAGCCGTACCCTGATACGGATGCGGCTCCTGGATTCATGCAATATTGTGAAATTCATAGATACCCTCTCTATGCCTTATTTGACGGCATATATTGAACAGATCCCAAACTCTGTTCTGATACGTGAAGCAAATAAGGAGCTGTCAATTTCCGAAGGCGATTTCTCCGGTATTTACTTCAAGAGCTTCTTTTTTCTCCTTAAGTAGCTCCTCTGCCTCCCTGTACTCCCTTTCGCGTCTTTCGGCATCCCTTTTATCGTTTATCTCAACCGCATCCGCATAGATATCTGAGCAGTTCTCGACTATGATGTCCTTCTGCGTCAAGATGCAGTCTTTCCCCCGGAGCACTGCTGCAAGACACTTTGTATAAACCTTTTTGGCGTCGTCGCTGCCAAGGATCTTTAAACCGGCAGTGCCAAATAAAAAGCCTCCCGCAAATAGCCCTATTCTTCTTGCCATATCTTTTTCCAGAAAACTTAAAAACATTTTTCTACCTTCTTTCCTTGAATATAGTAAGCACCTTGGAGTTTCTTTTACTATATAATGATGTAGTGCAGTTTGATATAAACTGCTTCATTTTTGACTGTGTGATTATAATGCAAAATAAAAAAAGCGTCAATTCATCTGACAATTCTTCGCCGCAGCCCCTATCCGGAGATGATAGGATAAGTTTCTTACGCACCTCTGCCGCCTACAAAGGCCATAATAGGCGATATAAGGGAGGATGCGGCCGTGAAGGAATTCTTAAAGACCAGGAAGGAGACCTGGGACGATTACCTTAGAGATGTGATTATACATACGCAAGCTATGTAAGCGATTTTTGCTTAAAGATTATCGGAGAAAAAGACAAGCAAGATATACAAATTATTTTGCGGCAGATCCTTAGGGTTTCTGCTTGTTTGCTCAGTGAGATTCTGCTATCATAATGATTTAATGACAATTTCCCAAGATAGATTTACAGGTCTTTTCTTTAATATAATATACCCAGCGCACGGTTAAATGAAATTCAATCGTCGTTTACTATAAGAAGGAATGTGGCAGATATGGACTATAAGTGCAGTAAATTCATTATATGGCCAGGCATGATCCTAAGCGTTTTTTCGCCCATTTTTTCCATAGTGCTCAGTTATATAATTTGTGATAATGAAGAGATTTATCTGAGGACGGTGCCCTTTTTGTACGATTATGGCCTGGCCGTGGCGGGGGTGTTTGTCTGCTCGGCCCTGTTTTTTGGCTGTATGAGAGAGGATGTGGAAGGAACAAGGGAATTCTTAATACTGGACATTCTGATAGGCACAGGCCTTCTGATAATCGAGATAATGTTTTATACAACCGGCGTGCCGGAGCAGAGAATGCTCAACTTCATATCTGTCATACTTGAAAAGATCGTCAACCTTACGATAATCTACTTCTTCTACCGGTACATAAGAATAACACTCAATTTCAAAGGCAGGATCGCAGGCTGGGCAGACAAGGGTATGGCCGTTCTGCTGTCACTGGAAATTCTTATCGCATTATCTAATATTTTCTATCCGGTCGAGTTTATGATAGACGCGGAAGGGATATATCACACTGCGGGATTTTATATGGCAGAGAATATATACCTTTTTCTGACATCGCTTGTTACTGCCATTCTGATAATCAGGAGCGACAATATCCGCAGCCAGAAAATTGCGGCATTGACATTTTTATTCCCGCCCATCTGTGATTACATCATATTGGAAGGCGAATTCGGTAACGCATCTCAGTACGCCATGGCTCTGATGTCGCTGGTCATCATGTTTTGCATCATATTCTATGCCAAGAGCACGAAATTGGCCTCCACCCAGGCTGAGCTCAATATGGCTACGGGCATACAGGAGAGCATGCTTCCTTCCAACTTCCCCGCATTCCCGTCCAGAGAAGAGTTCGATCTATATGCCAGCATGGATCCTGCCAAGGAAGTAGGTGGCGATTTCTATGATTTCTTCTTAATCGATGACGACCACCTTGGAATCGTGATCGCGGATGTAAGCGGCAAAGGCGTTCCGGCGGCGCTCTATATGGTGATAGCCAAGACTGTCGTTCAAAACTATGCAAAGCTTGGAATAAGCGCGGCAGATGTTCTGGCTAAGGCGAACCAGGCCCTGTGCTCCCAGAACGATATGGAAATGTTTGTAACGACATGGATTGGTATTCTGGAAATATCCACCGGCAGGATGAGCTGTGCCAACGCAGGGCATGAGTATCCGGCAATCTGTCACGAGGGGAGATTTGAACTGTTTAAGGACAAGCACGGCTTTGTGCTCGGCGCTGAGGACACGGTAAAATACATAGAATATGAGCTTCAATTTTGTAGGGGGGATAAGCTCTTTGTCTATACAGACGGTGTGGTTGAGGCAACGGATACCAATGAGAAGCTTTTTGGTAAGGACAGGATGCTCGAAGCGCTCAATACCGATGCGAGAGCGGAGCCAAAGGAGATACTCAGGGTAGTACGCAAAGCTATAGATACATTTGTGGGCAATGCGGCCCAGTTTGATGATCTGACCATGCTCTGCCTTGAATACAGGGGAATAGGCTCTATGGGGTAAAATATTCAGTGCCCTGGGCAAGGCGGGTAGGGAATTCTGAACCATGGGAATACTGCGCATGGTGATGAAGAGAAATTCCATTCTGGAAAACAACCTGGTGCAGACCATAGGTTCTGCTGGAGAATCGCTGGCGGCGGGAACTATCTTTACTATGCCGGTATTCTTTTTATGGAGCGCAGAAGGCGTGGCAGAAGTGCCCGGCCTTGTGGAAATAGCGCTCCTGGCCCTCTGTGGCGGGATTTGCAGTGGCTAATATAACCGATATCATAGACCTTTCAGGGAAACTGCAGTTCGGCATTATTGGCAGTATCGTTATACTTATGCTTGTGGCCTTAGCCGTGGGAAAGACGGCGCTCAGTTCAGATCCTAAGTCCCGCTGATTATAAAATGTGATTGAGACGAAGCATTGACAAACTGTGTGAAAAAATTGCAAAAGACTTCTTTATGAGGCACTCCGGGAAACAGTTTCCTTAAAAGGAGTGCCTTTACTTTTGCAAAAATATTTGTAATAAGCTCATATTTTTGATAACATACTATGATGTTGGGCAAAAGCAATATCTACAAAACCGCAAAAAGACTTTCAAGGAAGGACTTAAGATAAGATGAAGATAAGTGAAAAGCAGTTGGAAGCGGTGGACCGCCAGATTAAGAGGATACTGAAAAGCGGCAATTATTATAGCGGGGTCTATAAAAAAGCCGGCATAAGCGGAGTTTCATCCCCGGAGGATTTCGAGAAGATACCATTTACGGACAAGGCTGACTTAAGGAATGCCTACCCCCTTGGGATTCAGGCCGTGCCGGACGAGGAAGTGGTTCGCATCCACTCTTCTTCAGGCACAACGGGAAAGCCTGTCATCATACCGTATACCGCAAAGGATGTGGAAGACTGGGCACTGATGTTCGCGAGATGCTTTGAGATCGCAGGCGTCACGGCAAAGGACAGGATACAGATAACCCCCGGCTATGGGCTCTGGACGGCAGGGATAGGCTTTCAGGCAGGCTGCGAGAAGCTGGGAGCTATGGCCATACCTATGGGTCCCGGCAATACGGAAAAGCAGCTGCAGATGATGATAGACCTGGAATCCACGGTAATATGCGCAACCTCCTCCTACGCCCTCCTGCTTGCGGAGGAGATAAATAAAAGGGGGCTTAAGGATAAGATAAAATTAAAAAAGGGCGTAATAGGGTCGGAACGCTGGAGCGACGCCAAGCGGAATTATATCGCAAAGGAGCTTGGCATAGAGCTATATGACATATACGGGCTGACTGAGATATACGGCCCCGGCATAGGGATTAACTGTCCGGATCAGCAGGGGATGCACATATTTGACGACTATCTCTATACAGAGATCATAAATCCTGACACCGGAGAGGTGCTTCCTGACGGTGAAAAGGGGGAGATAGTCATTACAACTCTGGTTAAGGAAGGCGCGCCCTTGATCAGGTTCCGCACACACGACCTTTCGAGGATGATACCTGGAGACTGCTCATGCGGCAGGCATTATCCCAGGCTGGATACTATACTGGGCAGAAGTGACGATATGTTCAAGGTGCATGGCGTCAATATTTTCCCCAGCCAGGTGGAAGAGGTCTTAAGCCTGGTGGACGGCGTATCCAGTGAGTACAAGATAGATATAGCCCATGACGACAATAAGAATAGGGACATAATAATGATAACGGCAGAAGCGGAAGGGAGGGTTGATTTCGTAAAGACAGGAGAAAGCATTAAGAAGATTTTCAAATCCAAAATGAATGTGACTCCCAATGTAACCATAGTATCGCTTAATACACTCCCTAGATCTGAAAAGAAGACCCAGAGGGTCTTTGACCACAGAGAGGATTGAAGGATACCATAGATGCAAAAGCTTTTATCTGTAGCGATACCGTGCTTTAATTCGGAAGATTATGTTGAAAAGGCAATAAAAAGCCTCTTGCCGGGAGAGGGGCAGGTAGAGATTATTGTCGTTGATGACGGTTCTACCGACGGCACGGCAGAAATCGCCAGTGAATATAAAAATAAATATCCGGATACGGTCCGCGTCATCACTAAAGAGAACGGGGGCCACGGGGATGCGGTTATGGCGGCCACCAAAGCGGCGGGCGGGCTTTATTTCAGGGTGCTCGACTCTGACGACTGGCTGGATGGGGCCGCCCTAACGCAGCTCTTAAAAATCCTTGAGGAGATGAGGGATCCTGAAAAGGCCGCAGACCTCGTGATAAGTAATTATGTCTATGAAAAGGTAAGTGAAGGCAGGAGCCATCCTATAAACTATAGGAAGACCATACCCTCCGGCAGGCTTTTTGGCTGGGATGAGGTTGGGAAATGGTCTCTGGGCTCCTACATACTGATGCACGCCGCAACCTACCGCACTGAGATAGTGCATAAGAGCGAAATGCAGCTTCCAAAGCATACCTTCTATGTGGACCACCTGTATGTCTGCCGTCTTATGATGCATGTGAAGAAGATGTACTATCTCGATGCCGACCTCTACCACTACTTCATAGGAAGGGCGGACCAGTCCGTGAATGAGAAGGTTATGCTAAGCCGCATAGACCAGCAGCTCCGCGTGAACCGGCTTATGCTATATGAGCTCGATGCGGATTCGGTTGAGGACAGGGGAAAAAGAGAATATCTGTATTATTATACGGAAATTGTCACTCTTGCCACAGTTTCTTTTCTGCTCCGCCGGAATACAAAGGAAGATGAAAAGGTGATGGAGGATTTTCTGGATGAGATAGAGGAGAAGCGCCCTGTCTACTACGCATGGATAATGGGCAGGCCCTTTTACCGCCACATGATGGGCCCGATACGGAGGCTGCCACATTGGTTTGGCTATCCTCTCTACCGAATATGCTATATAATCGCCCGCCGCATTTTTGGCTTTAATTGATTTTACGTTCTAATGACCGCTCAAGTTTCTGAGACTAGTACACCGAATAATTAATTACTGCTACATTCACGCCGTATGTGCGATCAGACAAGTGAATGTGGCAGATAATTATTATTCGGGGTACTAGGGGCGGTCACTTTGTTTCTTAGGCTTCACCGTGAGCAGGACAAGTCCGAGGCCGCTTGCGGCCAGCGGCAGTACGAAGCTGCAGAAGCGTGAGAGCAGCATGACGCTTGCCAGCAGCTCCTGAGGGATGAGATTGGCATAGAACAGCGCATAGCCGTATTCCGTGACCCCTGCGGCGCCCGGAAGGGGCAGGGAAGATACTGAGATAAAGATAGATGCCTGTGTGCGCAGCACGGTGAACCAGTCAAGGCTCGTGCATCCGATGGAACGCGCACAGAAGAAAGTGATTGAGTGGAAGAACATTATCTGAGTGAGAGATGTCAAAAGCATCTTGACGAATACGAACTTATTCTTGCTAAGGAGCCCTGCCGCCTTGCGGTATGCGGCTAAAGAGCGGAGAAATTCGATTTTTTTAACAGGTGTGGCCTTACGGAGATTTAAGAACCATAGACCTATGCCTATGAAGAAATTGGTAATCTTTCTGGAAAAGAGTATGCAGAAAAGGAATGCAATGACTATCAGATTCAGGGCAAAGCCTATGGGGAAGACATAGGCGAACTTGCCCTCAAGCTTAAAGACCTCGCCACTGGAGCAGATAACACCTATTAAGCCTAAGAATACGACAGCGCACTGGAAGCTTAAAAGGGCGCAGAGAAGTGTAAAGGCACTGTGTGATATCTTTAGCTTATCTTTTGCCATGAAGTATAGCTGTCCGGGCTGTCCGCCAGTGGAAGAGGGTGTTATTGAGCTGAAGAAGAAGCCTGCAAGAGAATACTTTAGCATCTGCATAAAGGTGATATTGTAGCCTGCGAGCTTTAAGCATCTGCTGATATTTATGCCATCTGCGATGGTATATATGCCCATAGCGCAAATGGCGGCCATGATCCAGGCAATATCTGCATTTTTGAGTATTCCGGCTATATCCTGGCCGTCAAGTTCTTTGTGCAGAACAAAGAGAGTGGCACCGCCCAGAATAAGCAGGAGCAGCACGCCTAACCATAGTGATTTTTTCTTTAATAATTCCATTCTCGGTACTTTGCCTTTAATGACGATTTTTACTGTAAACGATTTCAATTATAACATCTTTTCCCTTTACATACTACATAGATTTGACAATGAAAGTGTTTCACTTGCTTTCGCTGTATAGAGCCATATATTGTGGCAGGTTATGTAGTTTTGCTATAATCTTATGTAAATGGAGGTAATGCCGTGGGAACTTATGTGAACCCCAGAACCGAAAGCATGAAGCTAGCCGTAAATTCGGAAATATATGTGGATAAAACCGGTTTTTTGAAGATCCT
>JAGBNO010000082.1 GCA_017634355.1 Lachnospiraceae bacterium | reverse complement strand
TTGCAGTAATTGAAGCGGTCAGCCTAAACGGAGAAAGAGACGGTTGGTTGCGGAATAGAATTATTCGCTTTTCTCCGACACCTTATGAAGCTGATGTGGCATAAGGACTAGGGATTTCAACCGCACAGGTGGAAATTTTTTATTTAGATATTTACAGACTTCTTTTGCACCATTTTGCTTATTCTCTTCATCACCCGTAAAAGCAAATACCACATTCTCCGGAATATCGCAGTGCTTCATCAGGTAAACACAGGCAGCATTGGTAATTGCATTGTCAAATATTCCGAGCATCCTTTCCGGATGTCCAGGCATCTCCTTTTCGAAAACTTTCCCTCGCTGCAGGCAGTCCGCATGGCTGGATACCAGGAGAATCCTGCCCTCTATTTCACCAATGGGCTTCTTGGCATACATTTTAAAAATCACATTATTATTGCCTTCCTCAGTATTTACACACTTATAAGCTGTATCCTTTAATTCCTCCTCAATATTCTTAAGCCTGTCATGAGTGACGAATTTCTCTTCATCGCTATGGCTTGTGACGCACATCTTCTCTGCTATACTCAGCGCTTCTATTTCTTTTATCTCTATAAGCTTCATCATAATCCCTTCCTTTCCTAAGCCCGCCCCGGCGTTCAGTGCCTTATTGCCCATACTTTTTCAAATTGAGAAAATCTCTATTTGCGGCAAATATCTGTTTGCCTTTTTCCCCCACACAAGTTACAATAGCTGCATATTAAATAAGCCTTGCCCCTATTATAGCAGAAAACTAATTTAAGAGGACGCTTATGAGCCAGAATAAAGAAAAACTGCACCTTGATTTTCTGCGGCAGCTGTCTGAAGGCCCGCCTCTGCTGCAGAAGCTGAAGGATGCACTGAAAACAGTCGCCCCCACCTACCACCTCTGCGGAATAGAGATGGAATTCATTGGAGAATTCGAGATTTCCGACCTGCAGAAGGAAATCATGCTGTTTATGGACGAGAGCAAGATCCCCTACGGGGAGCCCCTGCGCTTTGTCTATAAGAGCGATGAACGCAATACCATGGTCTTCTATGTCTATCCGGAGGACAGGGACTTTTCCCAGGATGAGGCGGCAGAAATGGAGATCTATGTCTCCGAGTGCTTCCTATACCTGCAGCAGATACAGCTAAAATACGCCGTAGACAACAGTGCCATTATGCAGAGAGTCACGGGGCTATATAATACTACAGGCTATCTCGAAAAGATCAGGGAGCTCGTGCGGTCGGGGGAACACCTCACAAGCTACAACGCCCTATTCCTGAATATAAATGGCTTCAGCGAGATGAACCGCAGGTACGGCCGCAAGGTAGGCGACATACTCTTAAAAAATTATGCCGATGAGATGCGGCGCTTCGTGGCGGATAATGAGATACTCTGCCATCCGGGCTCCGACAACTTTGCTGCCCTTATCAGAAAGGAAAGGCAGTCTCAGTGGGTGGACTTCCTAGCAGAAGTCCGCATAATAGTGGACTACGGGCAGAAAATATATGATTCGAAGCTGTCCTCCACCATAGGTATATGGGAAATAAAGGAAGAAAATGTAGAGCTGGAGGATGTCATCAGCCGCCCCTCCATAGCCATGAATCAGGCTAAACACGTGCTGCACCAGGGCGTGGTCTACGCCTCCGACAATATGATAGACCGCATAGTCAAGCAAAAGGAGGTCATGGAGAACTTTGCGGACGCCCTCATGAATGAAGAGTTCTATGTTTACTACCAGCCCAAGGTGGACTCCAGGACAGGGCTCTTAGTCGGCGCAGAAGGACTGGTGCGCTGGAAGCATGGCAATGAAATGGTTTCCCCCGGCATCTTTATCCCTGCCCTTGAGGAAACAGGCGCGATCAGGCTCTTAGATTATTATATGCTGCGGCATGTCTGTGCGGACATACGCCGCTGGAACGAGGAGGGCTATGGCCCCGTGCCCATATCCGTCAATTTCTCCAGAAAGGACCTGGCAGACGATGCGCTGGCAGAGAATATAAACGAGATAATAAAAGAGTCCCGCATAGACAGAGCCCTTATAGAGGTAGAGCTCACCGAGACCGTGGACTCCGTGGAGCATGGCATACTGACACGCTTCATAAATAAGCTCCACAATATGGAGATAAGGACGGCCATAGACGACTTCGGGGCAGGCTACTCTTCCCTCTCTACCCTCAGGGAATTCCAGGTAAATACATTGAAGATAGACCGCTCCTTTGTGAACTCAGACGACTTCTCATGGAAGGACGAGATAATCCTTAGGGACGTTATACACATGGCAAAGGAGCTGGGCATGGAGATAATCACTGAGGGCGTAGAGCGGGACGATCAGCTCGCATTCGTAAATAGCGTTGGCTGCTTTATCATACAGGGATTCTATTACGACAGGCCCCTGCCCTGCGCGCAGTTTGAAGAGCGGCTTAAGGACAAGCAGTACAAATGAAGAAGCTCTCCCTGCCGGATACGCTCCTTCTCTCCATAGAGAAGCCGGAGCGCTATATAGGAAATGAAGTGAATGCAGTCCATAAAGACTTATCGCAGATAGAAGTGCGCTTCTGCATGTGCTTTCCGGATGTCTATGAGATAGGCATGTCGCACTTAGGGCTGCAGATACTCTATGACCTCTTTAATAAAAGGGAAGACACATGGTGCGAGCGGGTCTTCTCCCCCTGGATGGACTTAGATAAGCTTCTCCGTGAAAAGGATATTCCCCTTTTTGCGCTGGAGAGCCAGGACCCTGTAAAGGACTTCGACTTCTTAGGGATTACCCTGCAGTACGAGATGTGCTATACAAACGTGCTGCAGATACTGGATCTCTCCCAAATCCCCCTACATTCAGATGAGCGCTGCGAAAATGACCCCATAGTCATAGGCGGAGGTCCTGCCGCCTTTAACCCCGAACCCCTGCACTGCTTCTTTGACCTATTCTATATAGGCGAGGGGGAGGTAAGCTACGGGGAGCTGCTCTCTGTCTATAAAGAAAACCGCAGGAACAAGGGGACGAGGGCTGATTTCTTGAGGAAGGCGGCTTTTGTTCCGGGAATCTATGTCCCCTCACTCTACGAGGCCTCCTATAATGAAGACGGAACGCTTAAGGACTTCCGGCCGCTTTACCCCGACGTGCCGGAAAAGGTGCGTAAGCAGGTTGTGCCCGATTTATCTTATGTAAACTATCCTGAAAAGCCCCTCATCCCCTTTATAAAAGTAACCCAGGACAGGGCCGTGCTGGAGGTAATGCGGGGCTGCATAAGGGGCTGCCGCTTCTGCCAGGCCGGTCAGGTATATAAGCCTAAGCGGGAGCGTTCTCTTGCATTTCTGAAGGACAGGGCAGAAAAGATACTTTCAAGCGGAGGCCAGGACGAGATAAGCCTTAGCTCCCTTAGTACTTCGGATTTTTCATCCTTGAAGGAGCTCACAGACTGGCTCATAGAGAAATACCGCTCATGCTTTGTAAATATCTCGCTCCCATCCCTGCGCATAGATGCTTTTTCCCTAGACCTTATGGAAAAGGTCCAGGACGTGAAAAAGAGCTCCCTGACCTTTGCGCCAGAGGCCGGCTCACAGCGCATGAGGGATGTGATAAATAAGGGCATAGACAGGGAGGATATACTTAGGGGCAGTGCCGAGGCCTTTAAGGGCGGCTGGAATAAGGTGAAGCTCTACTTCATGCTGGGGCTACCCACAGAGACTGACGAAGACGTGCTTGCGATCGCCGAGCTCTCCGATGCCGTCGCCATGTGCTACTACGATACTGTCCCAAAGGAAAAGCGCAAGGGTATACGAGTTCAGGTGACAAGCTCCGCCTCCTTCTTTATCCCAAAGCCTTTTACCCCCTTCCAATGGGCAAAAATGGACGGCGAAAAGGAGTTTCGGCGTAAAGCTTATATGTTAAAAGAAGCCTTTGAAAAGACCTTGAACCACAGGTCCTTAAAGTTCCAGTACCACGAAACTGAGCTCTCTATGCTGGAGGGGGCACTTGCCAGAGGCGACAGGCGGCAGAGCGCCGTGATAGAAAAAGCCTATAAAAATGGCTCCATGTTCGACGCCTGGTCTGAACACTTTTCCTATGAAAACTGGCTAAAAGCCTTTGCGGAGAGCGGCCTCAACATGGACTTCTACTGCCTGAGGGAAAGGGGAAAGGACGAGCTCTTCCCCTGGGACTTCATAGACATAGGCGTACAGAAGGACTATCTCTACAGGGAATGGGAAAAGGGCCTTAGCGCCGCCGTTACGCCGAACTGCTCTGAAAAATGCTCTCTCTGCGGCGCAAGGAGCTACGGGTGCGGAATATGCAATAGGCTATAATTGGCCTTACATGGCAGCCGATACGGCGGTTTCATGCCTCGGTCCGGTCTTGGGAAAGAGCTGTCTTGTTAAACTGATTGTAGTGCATAACTTATGATAATACAATAGCAAAGCTTTTGATTTTATGGACTTACTATGCTGGTACGGATAAAATTCAGTAAACACGGCCTCATGAAATATATAGGGCATCTCGACCTCATGCGCTATTTCCAGAGGACGGCCCGCATGGCAGGGCTCCCCATGGCCTATTCGGAGGGCTTCTCCCCCCATCCGCTGCTCTCCTTTGCACAGCCCCTGTCCGTAGGTTTAGAGAGTAATGGTGAATATGTGGACATGAAGCTGAAGGATTTTATGTCAACTGATAACATCAGATCCCGTTTACATAATGTACAGGCAGAGGGGATGGGCATAGAGGCTGTGGCAGAGCTTCCGGAAAAATCCAAAAAAGCCATGGCAAGCGTAGCCTATGCGTCATATTATCTGCAGTTCCGCCCTGGACGCATACCGGATGCAGATATGGGGGCAGCTTTGGAGCAGTTCTTTTCCCTTGAAAATTACCCTGTCGAAAAAACCACGAAAAAGGGAAGCAGAGAAATAGATTTAAGGTCGCTCACCCGCTCCGCAGTCCTACATGAGGGCAGCCCTGAAAGGGGCAGCTCCTTTCCCGTGGATAATGGTGCCTACCTTGAACTATGCCTCTCCGCCGAGAGCGGCGACAATGTAAAGCCGGAATTTTTCCTACAGAATGTCTTACTGCTCTCCGGCCAAGGCCCTTATGAAAATCTGGCTTCAGACATCCTTGTCACGAGGCGGGAGCTATATGACAGCGATATGAGGCCATTAATAGAGGCGGGGAAAATCACAAAATAGACTGTAATTAGGGTAACTATTCAGCACCTTCACTCCTCGGAACGCTCTGCGTTCCTCAGTGTGGGCGTTCAGAGGCGCTCCGCGCCTTGACCGCCCCTTGAAAATACAAGAAATCCAATCAGTAAGCAAGCTCCCTGCTTGAATTTCTTGTATTTTCAAGGGATGCTGAATAGTTACCAAATTAGGAGGTAATCATGGTCACAAATGATAAGGGTATAGTACGTTTCAAGCATGACATAATGGAGCAGGTCTGCCGTCTGGCCTGGAAGGGCGAGCTTACAAGTGAGAACAAGGAAAAGCTGGCTTTTGAAGTTATCCCAGGTCCCAGGCCCCAGTACCGCTGCTGCGTGTATAAGGAAAGGGAAATCGTGAGGCAGCGGATAAGGCTCGCCTGCGCCGAAGCCCCTATAGACAGCGACATCCCTGATAATGTCGTACAGGTCATAGACCCGGCCTGCGACGAATGCCCCATATCCGCATATTCAGTCTCCGACAGCTGCCGCTTCTGCCTCGGTCGCCCCTGCTTAAACTCCTGTAAGTTCGGCGCAATATCCCCCGGCGAGATACGCATGCATATAGACAATAAGAAATGCAAGGAATGTGGCCTCTGTGCCAAGGCCTGCCCCTACGGGGCCATAGTGCACAGCGAACGCCCCTGCAAGAAGGCCTGCCCTGTGGGTGCCATTACTTATGACGAGTACGGCTACTGCAAAATAGACAAGAAAAAATGCGTGAACTGCGGCCACTGCATACACAGCTGCCCCTTTGGCGCCATAGGCTCCAAGACCTACCTCGTGAACATCATAGATGCCATACTTAAGGGCAAGGAAGTGGTCGCCATGTGCGCCCCTGCCACTGAAGGGCAGTTCGGGGAAAGCATAAGCATGGCGGCAATCAGGAAGTCCCTGAAGGACTTAGGTTTTTCAGATATGGTGGAGGTAGGCTTGGGTGGCGATATGACTGCCGCTTACGAGGCCCTGGAATGGTCCGAGGCCAGAAAAGAAGGGCGGAAAATGACCACCAGCTGCTGCCCTGCTTTCATAAACATGCTGAGGCAGCATTTCCCTGAGCAATTTGAGAATAATATGTCCTCCACCGTCTCCCCCATGTGCGCTGTCTCCCGCTATCTGAAGCTTATGCGCCCTGATTGCGTCACTGTCTTCATTGGCCCCTGCATAGCCAAGAAGTCAGAGGCGGAGGACAAGTCCGTGCCCGGAAATGCAGACTATGTCATTACCTACGGCGAACTTAGGGCTCTTATGCGTTCCAAGGACTTGAAATTCGAGCCCGTGGAGGATAGCTACCAGGAGGCCTCCATCTGGGGCAAGAGCTTTGCCACCTCCGGAGGAGTCGCAAATGCTGTCATAGAGTGCATGAAGGAGCGGGGGGAGGACACTGAAGGCATAGAGCTTCTGCGCTGCGCCGGCGGGAATGAATGTAAGAAGGCCCTCCTCATGCTGAAAGCCGGCAAGCTTAAGGAAGACTTCATAGAGGGCATGGTCTGCCCCGGCGGCTGCGTCGGCGGCCCCTCCAGGCACAAGACCGAGGCCGAGGTCACGAAGGCCAGGGCCCAGCTGCTGTCCAAAGCTGACGACAGGGGCATACTCAAAAACCTGGAGAATTATCCTATGGACAGTTTCTCAATGGCAAGGAACGGCAGATAGCTAGCACAGTTACAGAATAACTTGTATATTCTTAGGAGCTGTACAGAAATCATTTACAAGCCCATTTATGGGCCGCCCGCCTATGTGCCTGATCTTTGAACAGCGCTCTCGGACAAAAGTATTGTGCGTTATGTACAGCTTATTTCTGAACACTTCCTTGGAAAAGAAATATGAATTTGAGAGCTAAATACGTAAAAAGATCATTGAGGGATTATAAACGCATATTAGAGATCTACAATAGTTCATTCACTGACATTGAACGATATCCCGTATTAATATTAAGGTTGGCGTCGCATTTTAAACGAATAAACTTTATTGCTTTTTATGATGGAAATGATCCGTGCGGCTTAACATATTATTGTTTTAATGAAAAATCTGTCTATATCCTCTATTTAGCGGTAGAAGAAAGAAAGCGCTCGAAAGGATATGGAAGCCGGATCCTCGCATGGATAAAGAAAAAACATCCGGATAAAGAGATTTTTTTGAACGTTGAAACACCAGAACACCACTTTACAAGTATTCTATGCCACTTTTTTACCCAAAATATTGAGATTAAGCCACATGTTCTGAATGTATGATTTTATGTTAACTTCGAGTGATTCCCCGAAACCCGCAATAAATACCTGCTCCCTAATTTTCCTC
>JAGBNO010000081.1 GCA_017634355.1 Lachnospiraceae bacterium | reverse complement strand
GAAGGAGGAGCATCCCCCGCCGCAGACCCGGCATCCCCTGTACATAAGACAGACGGTAGCGACAGAGAGAAGGTGGAAAAGGACAGTGCCAAGTATGCTTTCAATGTCAATGTGAATACCGCCGCCATATCCTTCACAAAAGAGAATATAAGGCTGGGCTTTTCGGAAATAAGGGATATCCCGGAATACAGCCTTGTAGCAGAGCACCGCTACAGGAGCAGTGATAGACGCATAGCAAGCGTCAATAAAAAAAGAAAGGGATGTCGCTTTTAGATGGTTTTTAATTAAGCCCTGCCGCCTTTCGGAAGGAAGTAGATAAGGCTTGTGGAAATTTTATCTCTTTATCTATCTCCATCGTGTAGGCATGACCGCACACTATGCCTGCAAATGGCTGGATGGGGAGAAGTGCGGCGACAGCCTGAGAAGGGTCAGCCTTAAATTACATGAAGCCCTCGGTACTTGTACTACCGGGGGCTTCGTCTTGCCTGTGGAAACATTTAATCCCTCGTCTTTAGATAAGCAATTATCTCCCCTTGCTGTTATACTTAAGAACTATTACAGTATGACTTGCCTGTTTAAGCATAAATAATTAAGATACATTACTAAAATGCTATTAAAATTACTCCCTTTTACCTCTGTGTGTACGGTGATATGGCTCGTGCAAATTGCACAAAGGGAAGTCAATGGGCAATCTGAAAAGCTTACAGGTTTAGGATGGCAGACAGAGTGAAAGTATTGAAATCTTATAGCTCATAGGGAGCTGACGGGAGTATTGGAAATAAGGAAATAGGGGGAAGCAGCACATGAATAATGGAAGAAAGCACATAAAGCTTGTAGCCTTCGACTTGGACGGGACACTCTTAAATTCGGATAAGGCCATATCCGGTGGCGACAGGGAAGCCCTTTTAAGCGCCCATGCGGCCGGAGTGGAACTGGTGCCGGCCACGGGGAGGCTGCTCATGGCCCTGCCGGAAGAGGTAAAGTCCCTTCCCATAAACTATTGCATAGCCATAAACGGGGCGGGGATTTATGACATAAGGGAAGGAAAGAGCATAGCCCGTTCTGAGATGCCCATGGAGAGGGTAATAGAACTGATGGGATACCTAGACCGCCTGCCCGTGGTGTACGACTGCTATATGGAGGACAGGGGCTATATGACCTTTGATATGAAGGACAGGGCCGCTGACTATATTAAGGAGCCGGAGTACCAGAAGCTCATAAACTCATTCAGGGAGGGCGTGCCGGATTTAAAGGCGCATGTGAGGAACAGGGGGAAAAGCGTCCAGAAAGTGCAGTTCTTTGTGCGCTACAGGGAGGACAAGGAGAGGTTAAAGGCCGAGGTAATGGAGCATTTTCCTGAATTTGTATTTACCAGCTCATCGCTGGACAATATAGAGATAAATTCCAGGGATGCGAACAAGGGGGAGGGCATTAAAAGGCTGGCGGAATACCTGAAGCTCCCCATGGAGAGCACCATGGCACTGGGGGATGGCAGCAATGACAGCGCCATGCTTAGGGCCGCCGGAGTCGGCGTCGCCATGGGCAATGCGGCTCCTGATGTTAAATCTGCCGCCGATTTCGTCACGGGGAATAATGACAGCGAGGGCGTGCGGCAGGCCCTGGAGAGGTGGGTGCTGTAAATTTCTTTTCCCTTGTATAGTATGCATAAAAAGCAAGCTGAATATTTATTGGAAGTGCTAATTTTCAATAAGTGTATTGACTTTACTAAATACTGGTAGCATAATGTGTTTCATAAAAATGATAAACAGCCTCTGTTTTTTGAAGTTCCAATGTTTATCATAGATTTTGGCTATACATGCTTTGGCCGCTTAGTTTATTACATCATTTAACTCTTCGGGCTGGGCTCCCGGGAAAGGAAGATAGGACGAAATGAAAAGGTCACAGATTAATTCAATTATCAAGGAATTTGAGGGAATGTTAAAGGAGTACCGTTTTGCGCTCCCGCCTTTCCTTAGCTTCACGCCTGAGGAGTGGAAGGAGAAGGGCCATGAGTACGACGAGATCAGGGATAATGCCCTGGGCTGGGACGTAACGGACTACGGCGAGGGGAATTATGACAAGAAGGGCCTTGCCCTGATTACCATTAGGAACGGCAATGTTCACAATCCTAAATATACGAAGAGCTATGCAGAGAAGATCATGATGATAAAGGAGGGGCAGATTTCCCCCAACCACTTCCACTGGAACAAGATGGAAGACATAATATGCAGGGGCGGCGGCAACGTGGTCTTTAAGCTCTGGAATGCCACTAAGGACGAGGCCCTGGACACGACAGACGTGGAAATCTTCCAGGACGGACGCCGCTACAAGGTGCCTGCGGGGAGTGAAATAATACTGCATCCGGGCGAGAGCCTTTCACTCTATCCCTACTACTATCATGAGTTCACGATACAGGAGGGCACGGGCACGGCACTTGTGGGCGAGGTTTCCATGTGCAATGACGACAATACGGACAACCGCTTTTTAGAGCCGCTTGGACGCTTCCCTACCATAGAGGAGGACGAGCCGCCCTACAGGCTTCTCTGCAATGAGTATCCGGCCGCAAGGGATTGATGCAGAAAGCAATAGTTTACATAAATTAGACAAAATGATGTTGGGCTAAAGGCAATTGCGACATGCAAATTATATGAAGGATTTGAAAAGCATAGTTTTTACCCCGACATCATAAAATGAGTTGCACGACAAAAATCGGTCTAGTCCTGAGAGGATCTTGTCGGGTGGCTCATAAGATGCGGCATAGAAATTTGAATAGTTGTGTTAGAGAGTATATTTTGAGTGGCTTAAGAGGAGGAAATGCATGAGTGAATACGCTGTTGAAATGGAGCATATCACAAAGATTTTCCCCGGCGTGAAGGCCTTGGACGATGTGCAGCTTAGGGTAAAGCCTGGGGAGGTCATGGCCCTTTTGGGGGAGAACGGCGCAGGGAAGTCCACCCTCATGAAGATTATGTCTGGTGTCTACACCAGGGACGCTGGTGAAATAACCATCTTTGGGAAAAAGGTGGCGGGGGATCTGAACACGAAGCAGGCGCAGGAGATGGGCGTGGCCATTATCCATCAGGAGCTGAATATGTGCAACCACCTTTCCGTAGCGGCAAATATGTTCCTCGGAAGGGAGATTGTGAAGAACGGCCGGCTTGACAAGGCTGAGATGAATAAGCAGGCCGTGGAGGAGCTCGCCAAGCTGGGGATAAAGGATATAGACCCCGATGCTGCGGTGGGCGACCTGACGGTGGGCAGGCAGCAGATGGTGGAGATAGCAAAGGCCCTTTTAATAAAGGCGAAGATACTGATAATGGACGAACCGTCCTCGGCCCTTTCCAATGCTGAGATAACTGAGATGTTCCGTATAGTGAAGGAACTCCGCTCCATGGGTACTGCGATAGTTTACATAAGTCATAGGCTGCAGGAGCTGCACCACATCGTGGACAGCGTGACGATAATGAGGGACGGCCGCTATATCACCGAGGGCAAGTTCACTGACTTTACCATGGATCAGATCATTGCCAATATGGTGGGCAGGGAGATTACGAACCAGTTCCCCAGGGACGATGCGAACAGGGGCGACGTGGTCCTGGAAGTGAAGAACCTTAATGCCGGCCGCATGGTGAAGGATGTGTCCTTTAAGGCATACGCAGGAGAGGTGCTGGGATTCTCAGGGCTCGTGGGCGCGGGGCGCACAGAGACCATGAGGGCCATATTCGGGGCGGACCGCATAGATTCGGGGCAGATATTCCTTGACGGCAAGGAGATTGTCATAAAAAGCCCCATAGATGCCATAAAGAACGGGATAGTGCTGGCTCCTGAGGACAGGAAGCTGGAGGGGCTTTGCACGAAGCTCACAATAAGGGACAACATAGCACTCCCGAATCTGGACTTGATATGCGGGAAGTCTGGCCACATAAATAAGCAGATAGAGAATGAGATGATAGACAAGGGGCAAAAGTCCCTTACGATAAAGATGGCAAGCGCAGACGTAGAGGCCGGGAGCCTGTCAGGCGGCAATCAGCAGAAGATAGTTGTAGCGAAGTGGCTCGCCAGGAACTCCAGGGTCGTTATATTGGATGAGCCTACCAGGGGCATAGATGTTTCAGCTAAGGTGGAGATATACCAGATAATCAATAAGCTGAAGAAGGCGGGGATCTGCGTAATAGTGGTTTCATCGGAGCTGCCTGAAGTCATGGGCATATCCGACAGGATACTGGTCATGTGCAACGGCCGCATCACCGGCGAGGTGGATGCGAGGGAGGCCACGGAAGCCATGATAATGACACACGCAACCCAGTTCGGGGACAATGCTGCCTAAATGCTTTAGGAACCGTCAACAGTGTTCTGCTCAATATCAGATATTGAGCTTAACACAATAGGAGAAATAGCCTACGCAATTACCGGCTCCTGATGCGCTTAAGCAGCATCAGAACGGAGTTCAGAATGTGACCGATGCTGGGCGCGCCTAAGCGACATTCAAAATATGTAATGGCACATTTTGCTCCTCGTGTGCCGCAAAAAATGCGGCAGAAAGGGAAAAAATGAAGAAATTATTATCCGTACGCGGCATGGCTTCTGTGCTTACTGCCTTTGCCGGAGTAGTCATACTTATGATCATCTTCTCCATAATGAACAAGAATTTCATGGGCAGGAATAACCTTATGTCCCTATCGCGCTCCATCTGCCCTTATCTCCTTGTCGGAATAGGGCAGGGCATAGTCTGTATAACGGGAAACATAGACCTCTCCATAGGGTCTGTGCTCGGAATGTCGGCCATGATCTCGGCCACGCTTATCTGCAATGGGGTCAATCCTATAGTTGCAATACTTATAGATCTCGTGGCCTGTCTTGCTGTAGGTTTAGTAAACGGAGCCCTCGTGGGCAAGTTCAAGCTTCCGCCCTTCATAGGGACCCTTGGAACCATGACTATCTGCCGCGGTCTTGCAGAACTCGTGAATGGGAACTATAATACGGGCGATATAGGGACTGCCCCTCTTGCAACTCTTATCCGTGACCTTTTCTATTATGGCAAGGTGGGCGTCATATACTATGGTGTCATTATTACCCTGCTTATATGGTTCTGCTTTAATTATCTCATGAATTATACGAGGACGGGCCGCCATATATATGCCATAGGCTCCAATGTGGATGCCTCCAGGCTCTCCGGTGTGGATGTATTCAAGACTACGACTGTCGCCTACCTCATTTCGGCATTCTGCTCATACGTGGCAGGCCTCGTGGTCATGGCCGCCGCAGGCATGGGCTCCATGCAGGCAGGGCTTAGCTATGAGATGTACGGAGTCGCAGCGGCGGTTATAGGCGGCATCTCCACCCTGGGCGGCAGCGGTTTACTTGTCGGTGTCATAGCCGGCGCCGGTGTCTGGGCCATTCTGCAGAACGGCCTTACTCTTGCGAACGTGCCTGTCGCAATGAGGAATATCATCATAGGCCTCATAGTCGTGGGCTGCGTGCTCTTAGACATAATGAGGAGAAGCGGAATAAAGCTTGGCGGAAAAAAGAAGCCGGTCTGAGGATCAGGTTAACATAATGAGGAGAAGCGGCATAGGGCTTGGCGTGAAGAAGTCGGTCTGAGGCCCGGATTAAAGAGAGTTTCGAGATATAGAAGCCACAGATACCAAGAAGGATACATACGGGATGTTTTTTTATAGGGCAGGTTCAGCTTCCGGTTGAGATTATAGGAGAGGGCAGCGCCTTAGGGAATAAAGACTTTCCGTTTGTATAGAGTAACATGTAGTGCAAGTTTTTCTAAAAGGAGGATGAAAAAGGATGAAACTGAAGAAAGTACTTGCAGCGATGACAGCCACGATTATGGCAGTAGCAATGACAGCCTGTGGCGGAACAGCGTCCGCTCCCGCACCGGCAGCAGACGCAGCACCTGCAGCGCAGGAGGCGGCTCCCGCAGAAGAAGCGGCACCCGCAGAAGAAGCGGCACCCGCAGAAGATGCAGCAGCACCCGCAGACGATGCGGCGGCACCTGCAGGCGATGCAGCGGCGGCAGATACCGCAGCCGCAGATTCCGGAGCAACAGCAACGGGCGTTTCCACAAAGATAGCCTTAATCACCATGGACCAGATGGACGTGCACTGGGTAAGGCTCCACGATGCAGCCCAAGCCAAGGTTGACGAGCTGAATGCGGCCGGCAATTCCATAGAGATGGAGTGGCTTGCACCTGAGACCAAGGACAATGCACAGCAGATCCAGAAGATTGAGACTGCCATTGCCGACAATGTAAATTACATCATCATTGCATGTAATGACGCAACTAGCTGCAACAATGCCCTGCAGGAGGCACTGGATGCAGGCATCAAGATCATCTATGTCGATGCCCCTGCTTCCCTTGAGGCTTCTGCAACCTTCGCAACAGACAACTTCGCAGGCGGCAAGCAGGCTGGCGAGTACTTAAAGAAGGTTCTGGATGATGCAGGCGTGACCAGCGGCGAGATCGGCATCGTAGATGCACAGCCTGGCGTGGATTCTTGCGAAAACCGCTATCAGGGCTTTGCTTCCGTATTCGAAGGCACAGACTTCAAACTGGGTGAGAGGCAGTATTCCGATGGAGACAACTCCAAGGCCCAGGAGCTTGCGAACACCCTTATCAACAATGGCGTTATCGCTATCTACGGCACCAACGATGGAGCCACAAATGGCGCAGCGGCCGCTGTAAAGGATGCAAACAGCAACGGCAGCAACATCTACTGTGTTGGCTGGGATAAGTCAGACTCCAATATCGCCCACGTAGAGGGCGGAGAGCTCCTTGCATTCATGGCCCAGAACCCCAACATCATGGGTGAGGATGCCATCGAGGCAGTAGTAGAGCTGGAAGGCGGCAAGGATCTCGGCGGCGAAGTCGTGGATACCGGCGTCAGCACTGTTGACAAGGCAAATGTTGCAGACTTCAAGTAAGAAAGCGCTTACCTGAGGCTGTACAGAAATTAAGGGCGTCCACTTTTTGAGGGGGCGCCCTTTTTAGTGCTATAAGGCCTTCAAGCGTCCGCCGTGCTCGCACAGGTGGACATTTGAAAGCCAAGCGCATTGATTTGTCCGCGCCAAGCTATGCTTGATAGGATATGAAAAAAAAGATATAATCTGACAGTTCATTTTCATACAGCCCCAAGGAATTTAAGGAGATATAATAATGAAACATCTGAGACTCATTCCGGCATTCTTGACAGCATCCCTGTTTTTTTCTTTTACTGCATTAGCGGAAGTTCGGACCATGCCGGGCGTGACAGAGGAGATGCTTGACTATGACTATTGGCTTTCGGGACAAGAGGAAACGGAAGAGGTTCTTAATAGCATTAAAGAGATAGAAAAACTGAATAAAGCTTTTCTGGATACGCCTGAATGTAATATGAACGATCTCAAAAATGAAAAAAAGACTTTCGACGGTGTTTCCTTTAACAGGGCCAGGTGGAAGGCTGCCATGACAGAGCTAGCCGGCTTTCTGGACGGAGGGCACTATGACAGCGAAGGGGGGACCGTTTCAGGGCAATATGCCATGAAAATTCTCACCAATGTGGAAGATCCGGAAGCGGCAGAAGAGCAGGACTTAAAGTACGGCATAGCTGTGCATAGGACAGATCTTCGGGCCTATCCGACTGAGCTAGGCATCATGGACGACCCTGGGGACAACGATTTCGACAATGTGCAGCTTTCTGGCATAAGGGTGGGCGAGCCGCTTACCATATATGCAAGGTCTGAAGACAGCAAATACTTTTATTGCCATACGACAAATGCACAAGGGTGGGTACCTTCTTGCGACGTGGCCATTTGCAGGAATAAGAAGGAGTGGATAAAGGCTACAGATATTCCGGCCCAAAAGGCAGTTGTGGTGACGGACGGAAAGGCTTATCTGGAAAAATCCAACAATAATCCCGAACTTTCAGGGCTATTACTCACTATGGGCACTGTGCTTCAGGGAGTGGATGAAGCCGACTACGACGAGCCCCAGATAAACAGGGCCTCCTATTATAATTATCCTGTATGGGTGCCCGTCCGTAATGATGAGGGAATGTATGAGAGAAAACAGGCCCTGATATCCAAAAATCAAAAGGTGAGTTCTGGATATCTGCCCCTGACATATAAAAATATCCTGGAGGTGGCCTACAATATGCTTGGGGACGCCTACGGCTGGGGCGGGATGCTGGACTCTGAGGACTGCTCCGGTTATGTGAGGGATATCTATAAGTGTTTTGGACTGGAACTGCCCAGGAATACTACCTGGCAGGCCGCCATACCTGCCCAGAAATATGACCTGAGTACCTTAAGCAGGGAGGAGAAAGAGGCACTGCTGCACTTCCTGCCACCTGGGACCATACTCTTTTTCAAGGGGCACGAGATGCTGTACCTGGGGCATAGTGCCTCTGGCCGAGGTTCAGGCGACGGGACGGGGGCGGCAGCTGGCACCGGAACGGAAAGCAGTTCAGGGAATACTGAGCATGATTATTATGTCATAAGCGCCACCAGCTCCATGATGGATCCGGAAAGAGATGGGAAGCTGCGGGCAAGAAGCATACTCATAAATACGCTGGATGTGAAAAGGGCCAATGGAAACTTATGGATAGATGACATCTATGAGGCGGTGCTGCCATACGAGGGCAATCCTTCAAATGAGTTTACCTCCATTTCCATAAATGGAATATCTGAAAATGCCTTTTCGGAGGGAGAAGAGGTTTCCGGCGGAGTTTCTGAAAACAAGGCACTTACAGATGGGGTAGCGGAAAATGCCGTTTCAGAGGGAGAAGGGGCTTCCGGCGGAGTTTCTGAAAACAAGGCATCTACAGATGGGGTATCTGGTGATAGTGACAGTGCTTTCACGGCTGTTGCATTTGACGATTCTTTAGAGAATGCAGATAAATCCCGAATCAAATCGGGGGAAGCTCATTTATACCGCACAACTAATGAGAAAAGGAAAAATAGGACGGTCTGCCTGAATGCCGGCCATGGTACGGTCGGGGGAGATAGGGTGAAGACACTCTGCCATCCGGACGGCAGCCCCAAGATAGTGGGTGGCAGCACAAAGAAAGGGGATACTGAGTCAGTTGCTGTGTCAGCCGGCACTACTATGCTTGACGGCACTTCGGAGGCGGATGCCAACTTAAAAGTCGCGCTGGCGGCAAAGGAAGCCTTACTGGAAGAGGGATATGATGTCCTCATGATAAGGGATGGCGACGATGTTCAGCTGGATAATATAGCAAGAACCCTCATTGCTAATAATAATGCAGACATACACATTGCCCTGCACTATGATTCTTCAGATACTGACAAGGGAGCTTTCTACTGCAGCGTTCCGGAGGACGAGGTCTACAGGAATATGGAGCCTGTCAAGACACATTGGAGGGAACATGAGAGGCTGGGGCAGAGCCTCGTGGACGGACTTAGGAGCACGGGGAACAAAATCAAAGGCTCTGGTGCTATGTCCATGGACTTGACACAGACCTCCTATAGCACCATCCCCAGTGTGGACCTGGAAGTAGGGGACAAGGCTTCCGACCGCTCAGATGCCGCAGTAGAAAAGATAGTAGAGGGCATGATAAGAGGTATAAACAGGTTCTTCAGGCTGTGAGAGGGCAGAAGCCACTTCAAAGCTGGCAAGGCTGTGAGGTGCAGAAGTCACCTCAATGCAGGCAAGGCTTTTAGGGATGGTGTGCCGCCGCACTATTCATAGTATGCCTTGATCTTTTCAAGCACCCTTGAAAAATCTATGCTGCATTTCCCATCGGAGATATTAATGGGGATGGTGGAATCAAAGCCATAGATGGTAGGAGAATAGTCTTCATCCTCGAAGTAATGCACTATCACTGTGCGCTTTTTGGGATCCACTATCCAGTATTCCCTGACGCCTGCGTTGGAATATTTTTGCAGTTTTAAGGTCATATCCTTTTTTCTGGTGGAGGGGGAGAGTATCTCCAGCACCATATCGGGGGCACCCTCAAAACGTATTTCCTTGATGTCTGTCTCCTTGCATATCAGGAATAAGTCAGGCTGCACCATGGTATAATCGTCACAGTCCAGCCGCACATCGCTGGGGGCGATCCAGACTTCGCACTTCCCGTCGCTATGCTCCACACATTCCTCAAAAAGGAGATGCAGCCTGGCCAAAATCTTCTGATGGATTTTCGCAGGGGTGGCCATATCATAAAAAACACCGTCTATCAGCTCTACCCGCCTTTCGTCCGGAAGGGCATAGTAGTCCTCAAGGGTGTAGAGCCCTGAATTCGGGCTGGCTTTGTACTCTGCCGAGGCTTCCTCTACCATATTTGGATAATTGTCTGAAGGCTCTGGATAAGTGCAAGCTGTATCAATATTATTTTTTTCTGAGTATTTATTATTGTCCATAATATGACCGTATCCTTTCTAGTATTTTTGCAAAGTCTATGCTGCATTTTCCACTGGAGATGGATATAGGGATTTCAGAGTCGAATCCATATATTACAGGTTTATAGTCTTCATCCTCGAAATAGTGAACTATGACTATTTGGTTTTTGGGGTCCACTATCCAGTACTCCCTGACGCCCGCATTGGAATATTTATGCAGTTTGAGAGTCATGTCTTTTTTTCTGGTGGAGGGGGAGAGTATCTCCAGCACCATATCGGGGGCACCCTCGAAACGGATATCCTGTATATTTGTCTTTCTGCACATCAATATAAGGTCGGGCTGTACAATGGTATAATCGTCACTGTCCAGCCGTACATCGCAGGGGGATATGAATACCTCGCATTTTCCATCGCTGTGCTCGGCACATTCCCTGAATAGCACAAATACTTCCCCAAGAATATACTGATGGATTATTGCGGGGGAACCCATATCGTAAAAGATGCCGTCTATCAGCTCTGCCCGCCTTTCGTCCGGAAGGGCATAGTAGTCCTCAAGGGTGTTGAGCCCTGAATCCGGGCTGGCTTTGTACTCTGCAGGGGCTTCCATCATCATGGCAGGGCTTTCGTCCATTACTGGATACATACAGGGCGGCTCAACTGAGGCTTTTTCTTTTTCATGTAAGGCCTTTCTGTCGGCATCTGTATGTGCAGTGTATGCGGAATCCTGCTCCAGAAGCGTTCGGCTGATGGCGTCAATAGTAGGCTTTCTGGGAGATTTGGTAGTGCCGCTGAATACTTTTTGCACAGTACTTAAAGGGAGTCCTGAGAGATTGGCGATCATTTCGCAGCTTAAGCCCAGTTCCTTTTTCTTTTCACGCATTTCTTCAATAGTCATTAAAATCTCCTTCGCTGACAGAGGCTATGTACAGAATTCATAAGGCAAAATGTGATTGAAACGAAGCACTGCTGAGAGAAACGGCGGTGTTCTTTGTTGATGAGTTTTAATTAGTATAAATCAGTATAAATCAGACAACATAAAAAGTCAACCATAAAATAGCAAAAAAAATATATAAAAATAGCAAAATATCCGAAATACTTCCATTTCAAGCAATTTAAGACATGGATTTTAACTGCTAAATACATTTTCGCTTATTATTTCCTTGAATTTGGGACAGATTTGTTATAGTATCTGTATGGATATAGGAAACGGAACCGTTTGCTATAAAGCTAGTACATCATTTCCTAAATTAGCTAGACTTATTCTGAGGGCGTGAACCCTCTGTTGCTGAGGTTTTCCGCCATCAGAATTAGTCTAGTTTATAGGAAATGATCTGCTGTACACCGAATAATGAATTACTGGTAAATTTACGCCGTATGGTGGTACATTTGTGATGAAACCGAATGAGCCGGTGCGGGCAATGGTGATTAGGGTTGAAGCAGCATAGGCGCGATCAGACAAGTGAATGTGCCAGATAATTATTATTCGGGGTACTAGTACTCCGAGAAGAATTTGTTGCTTAAGTGGATAAAAGGGAGGAAAAGCATTGATTACATTTTTGATCGGCATTGTAATTCTGGTATTAGGCGGGGCGGCCTATGGAAAGCTGTGTGAAAAGGTGATGAAGCCTACGGATGCCGTCACGCCGGCTACGGCGATGCAAGACGGCGTGGACTTTGTTCCGATGAAGAAGTGGAGGAATAGCTTAATAGAACTTTTAAATATTGCGGGGACAGGGCCTATACTGGGACCCTTGCAGGGGGTACTGTTCGGGCCTATTGCATTCATTACGATACCTATAGGCTGTGTGATAGGAGGCGCCTTCCATGATTATATGATAGGGATGATTTCCATAAGGAACAAGGGTGAGCAGGTGCCAAACCTCGTCAATAGGTTTTTAGGGAAGCATGTATATACCTTCTACAATATCTTTGTGTGCCTGCTCATGCTGCTGGTGGGAGTTGTATTTATCTACACTCCCGGAGACCTCTTTGTTGCCCACATTCTGGGGCAGGAGAGCTCCATATCAAATCCCACCCTCTGGATAGTATATGGGATAATATTTGTTTACTATATAATGGCGACATTATTCCCTATAGATAAGATTATAGGGCGCATTTATCCAGTTTTCGGCGCCATACTGCTCTTGTCGGCAGTAGGAGTATTCGTAGGTCTATTTGCAAAGGGATATCCCCTCGTAGAGCTTTGGAATGCGGCGGAAGGCGGCTACCCCTTACAGGAGAATTTCATACCGATGTTTTTCGTGACCGTGACCTGCGGAATACTGTCAGGCTTCCATTCCACACAGGCGACGCTGGTTTCCCGCACAGTAGTAGATGAACGGGAAGGCAGGATGACCTTTTACAACATGATGATAGCAGAGGGCTTCATAGCCATGATCTGGGCCGCCGCAGGCATGGGCGCCCTGGGGCTTAATCTTGTAGATGCGGACACGCTGTCCGGCTCAGCAACACAGGTAGTAGGGATAGTGGCGATAAATATGCTGGGCAAAGTGGGCGGCATCATTGCGATTATAGGCGTAATAATCTTGCCCGTAACTTCCGGAGACACGGCATTGAGGTCGCTCCGATTGATGGTAGGGGATGCTGTGCATTTAGACCAGACGAAAAAGAAAAATGCCTTACCCCTTGCGGTTTGCCTCTTTACCGTCGTGGGACTGATCTTATTCTGGGCAAAGGGGAATCCGGCAGGCTTCAATGTGCTATGGAGGTATTTTTCCTGGGCAAATGAGACCACTGCTGTATTTGCCTGCGCGATGATAGCCGCCTATATGAAGAAAAACAATATGCCTTATGTTATGGCCCTTATCCCAGGGACTTTCTATACATTTATAGTGTCCAGCTATATATTTAATGCAAAGATAGGGTTTAGGCTGCCATGGGTCGTAAGCTATGCCCTGGCCGTCGCAGTGTCGCTCGCATACGTGTGGATCATCGCCAGGCGGGTCGGGAAAAATGACGCACAGAGTGAGAATTGAATAGTATATATATTTATTGCAAAGATAGGGTTTAGGCTGCCCTGGGTCGTAAGCTATGCCCCGGCCGCCGCAGTGTCGCTCGCATACGTGTGGATCATCGCCAGGCCGGGCGGGAAAAATGCTGCACGGAGTGAGAATTGAATAGTATAGCTAAGGATGAAAAGAAAGTTGAATACCTGGAGCTGATATATGACCTCGTATTTGTATATATCATAGGCCGGAATAATCAGATACTGCATAATGTCAATGGAGGTTTTATTACCCTTGGCACATTTGGATCCTATGTGGTAGCAACGCTAGCCGTTATCCAGATCTGGAATTTTTCCACCTTTTACATAAATATGTTTGGGAAAAACGGCATAAGGGATCATGTAGCGCTTTTTATAAACATGTACCTATTGTATTACATCGGCAAGGGCACAAGGATTGACTGGGCGGGGTATCAGAATGAGTACCATATTGCATGGGCCCTCATACTTATCAATATTGGAATACAGTATCTTATCGAAATGGGCAACCATAAAGATAGCCCTGATGTTTTGAAGACCATATATCACATGATGGCCGCGCTTTTTGGGGAAGCTGTCATTATACTTATAGCCATACCGGTATTTAATATATTTGGCGTGCAGATCGCCTTAGCTGCAATTATATACGGAGTGGCAGTGACCTGGTACTTTGCAGATAATACAAAGGCAGAGATGGTGGACTTCACGCATTTATCCGAAAGGGCAATGCTCTATGTGGTATTTACGTTCGGAGAGATGATCATTGTGATCTCAGAGTATTTTAATGGCGGCTTCAATGCAAACAATGTTTACTTCTCGCTGATGAGCTTCCTTATAGTTGTGGCGCTGTTCTTAAGCTACGGCTTCCTTTATGACCATGTAATAGACAGGGAGAGAAAGTCCACGGGAATGGTGTATATGTTCATACATATCTTTCTGATATTTGCCATGAACAATATCACTGCGGCACTTGAATTCATGAGGGATCCTTCTGTTGAACTTAACCCTAAGGTCCTTTTTCTTATAGGATCCTTTTTATTGTATTTTGCATGTTTGTTCTGCCTGCTTATCTTTGCAAAAGAAGGCATGAGGATGTGCCGCAACCTGCTTTTCAAGGTGCTTGCCGGCTCCGCAGTATTTGTTGTGCTGATGCTCTCTTTCAAGGCTGATATGTATGTAAATATTGCGCTGTCGGTAGTATATGTCTTTTCAATATTTATAGCACTCTATGCTTTTGGACGGCAAAGAGGCCGGCTTTATCAAAAAGAGGGCTGAAACGAATATCCGCTGTAGAGGGCGGAGGAATAGATACAAGAAAAGCATAAGTGGAAAATATATCTAATTGAGCAAAAGAATACGCAAGCTATATGATAATGAGGGATAAAGAAACAGAAACGCCTATAGAAAATAGTATGCTAAAAATGCATTATTCAGTCAAACAGTGGACTGCTTAATTTGCTGTAAAATAACATGTAAATTCGCTTGCGATTATGGCACTGTTATTGTATTATTTAAGTTGTTTCAAATACCGTAATTTGATAGGAGGAATGCGATTATGCCGAGTATAATGCCTATTTCTGATCTGAGGAACTATACAGATGTTCTGAAAGAAGTTGATAAAAAAAATCGTGTCTATCTGACCAGGAATGGACATGGCGCATACGCTATCATGACAGTTGCCGAAGCAGATGAGCTGGATCGTATAAGGGCAGCCAGTGCGCTGGCCGGTGATCTGAAAAGAGCCGAAGACTGCGCAAACCGTGAGGGCTGGATTGATGCAGATGAGCTTGACCGGGAGATGGGGATCATAGATTGAAGAAATTAAAGTACTCTCCTGATTATACCGAAAAATTACAGGAACTTAAAAGTATCTTGATTTCCAGTTCGGCAGAGATGTCAGGAAAAAGGCCATCAAGGAGATCGGAGATCGTGTCCGGTCGCTATGTGAACATGGGCAGGCAGGCATTTCTGTTCGCAACAGTTACGGCGTAGATACAGATTGTTTATGCATTTTTGTAGCAAAGAACTACATTTTCTACCGGATAGAAAAGAATTGTATTTACATTGTAAATATCTACAGCGAACGTGAAGATTTCATGATGAATCTTTTCGGCATAAAAACAACATCCCAGGAGACCGAAGACTACTGGGGCGAGTAAAAATATCAGCAGATCATTCCTCCCGGTAATCAACGGACTCTTGAGTTCTTCCGCTGATCCCGAATACCTGAAGCATATAATCTTCTTCCTCTCCATACATCTTGACTATTTCTACCTTTCCTCCGTCATAAGTATAAAATATGTAGTTATGAGCCACAAAACTCAGCCTCATGTTTTGCAAAGAATTCCTCCTCGCTTATCCATCCTTCCCTGTCAGCGCGGTCTTTTGCCTTGTCCAGATCCCTTACAAGTTGTTCCGCAGCCTGTATGCCGGGTTTCCTTTCCGGTACGACCATACCCCTTAAAAAGCGGATAACAAAGACCAGTTCGCTATCTGGTATCTGCTGTATTAATTGAACCGCCTGTTCTCTTGTACTCATAAAGAACCTCCTAAAGCCCTGTCTTTAGCTTCTCATTTTAATATGTACTCAGCTATTATTCAAGAATGACACGCTCGAAGAATATGTGTTGACAACTGACCCGCTATAGCCGGAATGAGCCTATATACACGAATAGGTTCAACGAGACTTTGAAAAAGGGGATAATGCAGATTAAATGCAATTCCCCGGCAAAAGAAAAATCCTTGCAAACGCCCTGTATGCAAGGATTAAAGAAGAGCGGGTGATGGGAATCGAACCCACGTGTCCAGCTTGGAAGGCTGGTGTTCTACCATTGAACTACACCCGCAAAACTTTTTCTATTATAAAAGTTTTAATGGTGATTGTCAATATAGAAATTTTCAATCCCTTTG
>JAGBNO010000080.1 GCA_017634355.1 Lachnospiraceae bacterium | reverse complement strand
CTGAACCCGCTCCTGAGCCTGTTCCTGAGCCTGAGCCTGCTCCTGCCCTCTCCGATGACCCCAACCACGTCATGACACCTGAGGAAATTGCGACCCTCATCGCAGGGTCCAGTGGAGACGATGCGGCTTCCAGCGAACCTGAACCCGCTCCGGAGCCTGTTCCAGAGCCTGAGCTCGTACCAGAGGCTATTCCTGAAGCTGAGCTGGAGCCCGAACCTATGCCAGAGCCAGTTCCAGAGCCTAATGCAGAGGTTAGTGCAGATTCTGGCGATTCGGATTTAATGGATCCTAATCACATGATGACTCCTGAGGAAATCGAAGCACTCCTTGCAGGCGAAGAGGGTCAGCCCAAAAAGAAAGAAGCCGCAGCCACCGATACGTCAGACGAAGGGTCAGACGCCACCGAAAGTTCTACCGAAAGCACGGCAGAAACTGCACCGGAGGAAGCTTCTGAAACCTCAGACGATGCCATGTCCGAAGATGAAATAGCCAAACTCTTAAATACCATACCCGAACTTGGTGATATGGATGACAGCGCCTCTGTCTCCAATGATGAAGATCTGCTTGCAGACACGGATAGCTCTGATAAGGATATAACTGATCTCTTAAGCGAAATGCCAGCAGACGACGATCTCTCAGATATAGGAGATCTGCTCAAACAGAATGACAGCGATGAAGTGGATGAAGATATAATGTCCCTTTTGGAAGAAGGGGACGAAAACCAGAACGGCGAAGAAAGCCCCGACCTCGAAAAAGAAGCTGCCGAAGATACCGAGGGCTCTGCCCCCTCCAAAGCCTCTGGCAAAGCTTCTTCAGCCGATAATGGAAAAGAGGATGAGGCCGGATCCGAGGAGAAGAAGCCGGGCTTATTCGCCAAGCTAGCGGCCTTATTCAAGAAGAAAGACAAGGGTGAAGAAGAAGGGGCAGAAAAAGAAAAGGACAAAAAAGACAAAGAGCCTAAGGAAGGTTTCTTTGCAAAACTCGGCCGGGTGCTTTTTGCTTCAGATGAAGACGAAGATGAACTCGTAGAAGGGATGAAGCTTAAAAATCCCAGCGAGCAGACCCTGGAAAATGTGGCAGCCATAAAGGCAGACGATGCTGCCGCCAATGAAAAGAAAAAGAAGAAGAAAGAGAAGAAAGAAAAGAAACCCAAGGAAAAGAAACCTAAGAAAGAAAAGAAGCCTAAAAAGCCGCCTAAACCAAAAAAACCTAAGCCGGATCCAGGCCCCCCTGAAAAGAAACTGCCCAAAAAGAAAGTAGTAGCTGTAGTAATCTTCTTTGCCGCACTTACTGCCATGATATTCTTCTGCCTGGCGGTATTTCCAAAGGCAGGCTATGTCAATGAAGGCAAGGCGAAGTTCGCTGAGGGGAATTACAATCAGGCATACGAAACGCTTTCCGGCCTACAGAAACTGGATGCCGAAAGCCAGGATGTATTTGATAAGTCTCTCCTAATCATGCGCCTGCAGCGAAAATATGATTCCTATCTGGACTACATGGCCCAGGATAAGGCACTAGAGGCATTAGATGCCCTAATGCAGGGAGTCTATAACTATAATTATTATCTTCCTGAAGCACAGGAAAAGGGTGTAGAGCAGCCCTTTACGGAAGTATATAACCGCATACTTTCAGCTCTCACCGACAGTTTCGGCGTCAGTGTAGATGCGGCAAACGCATTCCTCGCTATTCCTGATAAGGTAAACTACACCGTAGCCTTAATGGACATAGCACAGCCCGAATGGAGGGAGCGTATCGTAGAAGAGATAAGGGAGGATGCTGAAAAACAGGGATATGCCATTATAGATGAAGCGGCACGGGAGGCCGCAAAGGCAGCCTATCCTGCTGCCGGTCCTGCCACAGATTTCGATCCTTCTCTTATTCCGGATCTGGCCGACTATCCGTTGCCACAAAATGAAAGGCCGGAAGTAGTAACAGAATCTGAAAATGCGGCACCTGCGTCTAATTCTCCTGAAGGAACTGTGGCCGCAGATCCCAATTCCAGTGATACTGCGAGCGATGAATCCTCAGACGGAGGAGACATTCTCTACGAATTCAATGTGCACAGGAATGACGACGGGACCTACTCCTCCTAGTACACTGAAATTGCACATTGCGATGAAACCGAATGAGTCACTGACGATTGAGTTTGAAAAAGCAATGTACATTCATGCGGCTTAATGTGCCGGATAATTATCATTTGGGGTACACTAACGCTCACACAAAGAGCATAAGCTTGGCTCATCTTTCTCTTACGGAGGCCTATTTAAACTTTAATGATAGCAATAATAGATTATGACGCAGGAAATATACGGAGTGTAGAAAAGGCCGTACAGCATCTCGGCAGAGAAACCGTACTTACCAGAGACCCTAAGGAAATCCTCGATGCTGAGGGTGTCATATTGCCGGGTGTCGGAGCTTTCGGGGATGCCATGGAACGAATTAGGCACTATGGTCTGGAGAAACCCATAAAGCAGGCAACAGATACTGGAAAACCTTTTCTCGGCATCTGTCTCGGCCTGCAGCTTCTCTTCGAGGAGAGCGAGGAATCCCCTGGCATAAAGGGGCTGGGTATCCTAAGGGGGAAAATCCGCAAACTCCCAGCCAATAATAACCTAAAGGTTCCAAACATAGGCTGGAATTCCCTGGAGTTTCCACGCAAAGGAAAATTATTCCGAAATATGAGTGGCGGAACTTTTGTATATTTCGTCCACTCATATTATTTAGAAGCCGAATCTCCCGAAATAGTCACAGCAACCATAGACTACGGAGTCACAGTCCATGCGGCGGTAGAATCTGGAAATATCTTCGCAACCCAGTTCCATCCTGAAAAGAGCTCTGCCGCAGGCTTAAAAATACTAGATAGTTTTTTAGGCTGCCTATCGCACGGGAGTGCTATATAAATATGTATACAAAACGCATAATCCCCTGTCTGGATGTGGACAACGGCCGCGTCGTAAAGGGTGTGAATTTCATAAACCTTAAGGATGCCGGCGATCCCGTAGAAATTGCGAGGGTATATGATGCTGAGGGGGCTGACGAACTGGTCTTCCTGGACATCACGGCATCATCTGACCATAGGCGCACTGTCACAGAGCTAGTGAGAAGGGTAGCCGAACAGGTCTTTATTCCCTTCACAGTAGGCGGCGGAGTGAGATCCATAGAGGACTTCAGGGCCATACTCCGCGAAGGGGCAGACAAGGTAGCCGTAAACTCTGCGGCCCTAATGAATCCTGCCCTGATACATGAGGCCGCAGAGAAATTCGGGAGCCAATGCGTGGTGCTCGCCGTAGATGCCAAAAAAAAGGCGGACGGAAGCGGCTGGACCGTCTATAAAAACGGAGGCCGCATAGATATGGGAAAGGATGCCGTATCCTGGATAAAAGAAGCTGTGGGCTTAGGCGCAGGTGAAATCCTCTTAACCAGCATGGATAAGGACGGAACCAAAGACGGCTATGACCTGGAGCTTACCCAGGCCGTCACGGCAGAGGTAAGCGTACCTGTGATTGCCTCCGGAGGCGCCGGTAAAAAAGAGGACTTCTTGGAAATACTCAGCACAGGAAGGGCAGAAGCGGCCCTCGCCGCCTCCCTCTTTCACTATAAGGAGCTCTCCATAGGAGAGATAAAGAAATACCTGTCAGAAAACGGAGTATGTGTGAGATGCCTGCCATAACTAATGACTGGATAGGGCCTTTAAGCAGTGAATTCAAAAAGCCCTATTATGCAGAGCTTTACCGCTTTGTAAAAGAGGAATACCACAAGGGCAAAGTATTTCCGCCCTCAGACGATATCTTCAATGCGCTGCACTTAACCCCTTTATCCAAGGTAAAAGTCGTAATATTGGGGCAGGACCCCTATCACAATGACCATCAGGCCCACGGGCTCTCCTTCTCCGTGCCGCCTGATGTGGCAGAAAAGGATATACCTCCTTCGCTAAAGAATATTTATAAGGAACTGCATGACGACCTCAAAATTCCCATACCCAAGTCCGGATACTTAAAACCCTGGGCAGATCAGGGCGTGCTCCTATTAAATACCGTACTGACAGTCCGTGCCCACTCTCCACAGTCCCATAGGGGACACGGCTGGGAGCAATTCACGGATGCGATCATATCAGCTGTAAATTCTGAGGACAGGCCCATAGTATATATGCTCTGGGGCCGTCCCGCCCAAGAGAAGTCTGCCATGCTCACAAATAGCAGGCATCTCGTGCTGAAGGCCCCCCATCCAAGCCCTCTATCTGCAAACAGGGGCTTCTTTGGCTGCAGGCATTTTTCCAAATGCAACTTATTTTTATCAGAAAACGGCGTTGACCCCATAGATTGGGCAATCGAATAGCTTCTAAGGCAGCCATGCCGGCATGGCTATTTGACTTAGGGAGACAGATTATGGAAAGAATAGACCTATTTAATGATTTAAAAGACAATAGCTACCCTGGGCGCGGCATAGTCCTGGGAAGGAGCGAAGACGGAAATAAGGCGGTTCTTGCTTACTTTATAATGGGCCGTTCAGAAAACAGCCGTAACCGCATTTTTATCGAGGATGGGGACGGAATACGCACCCAGGCCTTCGACGAATCTAAAATGCAGGATCCTTCCCTCATAATATATGCCCCCGTCAGGGTAATGGGCGGTATTACCATAGTGACCAATGGCGATCAGACAGATACTATCTATGAGGAGATGGGAAAGGGAAAGAGCTTTGAAGAGTCCCTGCGGGGCAGGGAATTTGAGCCCGATAAGCCTAATTACACCCCGCGGATATCAGGCATAGCCTGTATACAGAATAAGGATTATTCTTATTCGCTTTCCATATTAAAAAGCGCTCATGGCGACCCTTCTTCCTGCCAGAGATTTACCTTTAGCTATGAAAAGCCCAGGGCCGGTGAAGGGCATTTTATACACACCTACCGCTGCGACGGCAGCCCCCTGCCCAGCTTTGAGGGAGAGCCCAAGGCAGCAGCTATTACGGGAGGCATAGACGATTTCACCGGAAACCTTTGGGATGCGCTGAATAAAGACAATAAGGTTTCATTATTTGTGCGCTATATAGATATAAATACCGGTGAATATGAATCCCGCATAGTCAATGCAAATGAATAGGCGCCGCAAAAGAAGTGGCAGAAAGAGGAGATGAAATGCAAGAATTATCCCTTAAATACGGATGCAACCCCAATCAGAAGCCGGCCAGGGTATTTATGAATGATGGCGGCGAACTTCCCATCAAGGTGCTAAACGGCCGCCCCGGCTACATAAACCTGCTGGATGCCTTAAATGCCTGGCAGCTTGTAAGCGAGCTAAAAGAAGCCACTGGAAATGTGGCCGCAACTTCTTTCAAGCATGTTTCCCCTGCAGGCGCCGCCATAGGGTCCCCCCTCACCGACATAGAAAAGAAAATTTACTGGGCAGAGGATATGGGAGACTTAAGCCCTCTTGCATCAGCTTATGTGAGGGCCAGGGGCGCAGACCGCATGTCTTCCTTCGGAGATTTCATAGCACTCTCCGACACCTGCGATAAGGATACTGCCAGGTTTATTCAGAGAGAGGTCTCTGACGGCATCATTGCCCCCGGCTATGAGAAGGAAGCCCTGGACATACTGAAGAGCAAAAAGAAAGGAAACTACTGCATTCTGGAAATAGATCCCGAATATACCCCCGCCCCCATAGAACATAAACAGGTCTTTGGCATTACCTTCGAGCAGGGCCGCAATGACTATAGGATAGACAGGTCCGTGCTGTCAAATATAGTCACTGTAAAAAAAGAATTGCCAGAGCAGGCATGCCTGGACCTTATGCTAGCACTTATAGTCCTCAAATATACCCAGAGCAATTCCGTGGCCTACGCAAAGGGCGGGCAGGCCATAGGCATAGGAGCCGGACAGCAGTCCCGCATACACTGCACGAGATTAGCCGGAAACAAGGCGGACAACTGGTTTTTGCGCCAATGCCCCAAGGTGCTCTCCCTGCCCTTCCTTGACGATGTACGCCGGCCTGACAGGGACAATGCCATTGACTGTTATATAGGGGAAAACTCTGATGATGTACTGCGTGACGGAGCCTGGCAGAGGGTTTTCAAGACCAGGCCCGATGCCTTGAGCCCTGACGAAAAGGCCGTATGGCTCAGCCATAATACCGGCGTGTCACTGGGCAGCGATGCCTTCTTCCCATTCAGCGACAATATAGACAGGGCTGTCAAAAGCGGCGTAAGCTATATAGCAGAGCCCGGTGGTTCAGTACGGGATGCCGATGTGATAAGCTCCTGCGATGACTACGGCCTCGTCATGTGCTTCACCGGAATGAGGCTCTTCCACCACTGATAAGCTAAAGAGGAAAAAATGCCAAATCTCGATAAAATCATAAAAATAGCGAAGGAGGCAGGGGAAATAATGCTCTCTGCCTCTCATATAGAGACTTCTGTGGACTCAAAAGAAGGATACCAGAATTTTGTCACGGAATATGACAGGCGCATACAGGAATTCCTTTTTGAAGAACTCAAAAAAGCTGAGCCGGAAGCTCATTTCTTAGGCGAGGAGGAGGGGGCGGAGCAATTCCTTCCGGAATATGAAAAAGGCATACTCTTCGTCATAGACCCTATAGACGGCACCTCCAACTTTATAGAGGGTTACAATTTAAGCGTAGTTTCCATAGGCATACTCAAGGACGGAAAACCTTTTCAAGGCGTGGTTTACAATCCCTACGCCAGGGAGTGCTTTTCGGCAGAAGCAGGGAAAGGCGCTTTCTGTAACGGAAAACGCATACAGAGTTCTGATAAGAGCCTGATGGACAGCCTTGCAATAATAGGCACTTCCCCCTACTATAAGGAACTCGAAGACGAAGTATTCCGTATAGGCAGGTACTACTTTGACCGCTGCATAGATCTGAGAAGGAGCGGCTCCGCCGCCTGGGACCTCTGCTGCCTCGCATCCGGCAGGGCAGGCCTCTATTTCGAGCTCAGGCTTGGATTCTGGGACTACGCCGCAGGTGCGCTCATACTCTCTGAGGCCGGTGGCGTATGCACGGATATTGAGGGGCAGGAAATCTCTTACAGGGGACCATCCAGTATGCTTGCAGTCTCAAGGGGCATTAAAGACAGCGATTATTTTCCAAATTTGCCGGCGTAAAGCAGCCCAGCGTGGTTCATACCTTAAAACGATAGCCCACTCCCCATATAGTTTCAATATATTGAGGATTTGAAGAAGACACTTCTATCTTTTCCCTTATTTTCTTTATGTGCACAGTGACCGTGGCTATGTCCCCCACGCTCTCCTGTGCCCATATATTGTGAAAAAGCTCTTCCTTGGAATACACATGGTTGGGATTGCTGGCAAGGAAGGTAAGAAGCTCGAACTCCTTGGAAGTGAAAGCCTTTTCTTCCCCATTTATCCAAACCCTTCTGGCTGTCTTGTCTATCTTCAGCCCGCGAATTTCTATGATATCGTTTTCCGGACTGCCGCTGCGAATAAGCCTCTCATACCTGGATAGGTGGGCCTTTACCCTGGCCACAAGCTCGCTGGGCGAAAAGGGCTTAGTCATATAGTCGTCTGCGCCCAGCCCCAGTCCCCTTATCTTATCTATGTCATCCTTTTTAGCTGAGACTATGATTATGGGAGTGTTTTTGGCTTCCCTCACCTTGTAGCAGATTTCAAAGCCGTCCACCCCCGGCAGCATAAGGTCCAGGATCACAAGGTCAAAGTCCTCATTTAAGACCCTCTCCAGGCCAGCCCTGCCATCATCCTCAATTTCCACGGAAAAACCTGAGATTTCCAGATAGTCCTTCTCCAGGTCAGCTATAGATTCTTCATCTTCAATTATAAGTATCCTACTTCCCATCTATCACTTCTCCTTGTATTTCCTGAATTCCATAAGTATGGTCGTGCCGCTTCCAAGGTCGCTCTCCGCCCATACCCTGCCCCCATGGTCCTCAACTATTTTCTTTACTATAGAAAGCCCTATTCCGGAACCTCCCCTTGAAGAATTCCTAGAGCTGTCCGTACGATAGAAACGGTCAAATATATACGGAAGATCCTTTTTTGCTATGCCCTTGCCATTGTCCTCTATCTCTATGATCACTGCGCTTTCCGCATCTTTAAGCCTTATAGACAGTTTGCCGCCTTTCTTATCCATATACTTAATGGAGTTCCCTATAATATTATTTATGACCTTCTTAAACTGCTCAGGGTCCGCTATTATCCTGACCCCTGACTTAAGGGCATTTTCATAGCTTAGGGATATGCCGTGGGATTCTAAGTCCACCTGTATCTCATCCACGCAATCTCCGAAATAATCGCTCACATCTATGCGGGTAAAGTTGTAGGGTATCCTATTTGTATCTATGCCGGCATAAAAGGTAAGCTCATTTATCAGCCTGTCCATGTCATTGGCCTTATTATATATGGTCTGTATGTATTTATCCCTTTTTTCGGGAGTATCTGCAACACCGTCCAGAAGCCCCTCCGCATAGCCTTTTATAGAGGTTACGGGTGTCTTTAGGTCGTGGGTAATATTGCTTATAAGCGTCCTATTCTCACTCTCATTCTCCATGGTTTCGGCGGCAGACTTCTGCAGGCGCTTCCTCATCTCTTCAAAATTGCTGCATAGGGCCGCTATCTCATCATCGCCATTTGGAAGCTCCACCTGAAAGTCCAGATCCCCCTCGGCTATCTTCCTCGTGGCCTCCGTAAGCTGCTTTATGGGAGAAATCATGCTGTGGTACAGCCATACGGTCACCATTATGCCCGTGAGTATCAGGGCGAAAAAAAGGCTCATATAGGCATTTCCATTTAACGCAAAGGTATTGTAGGCAGGAATGCTATGCTTAAAGATTCGTGTCGTAGTCGCAAGAAAAATGAGTATGGGCGGAAATATTATCACAGAAAAAAAGGCAATGGACAGTTTGGTTCTAAGCTTCATAAGCCCTCCGCTGAAGCGCCACTGGGGGTAAGGACCTGATCCTTAAGGAGCTGCCGCGAAATAATTTGTATATCTTGCGAAGGATTTTTCTTCGGATATCTTAAGCAAAAACCGGGCGCAATGCGAGCGGCTCATAAATGAGCTATGTAAGTAGTTTTTGCTTAAATCTTATCGTAGAAAAAGACAAGCAGGATATACGAATTATTTTGCCTCAATAGGCGTTTTTATTAATCAGGCCCTTAAATACCGTGAGAATCATGATCTTAATATCAAAGGCCATGGTCCAGTTCTCAATATAATATAGGTCGTACTCCACCCTCATGCGTATAGATGTATTCCCCCTTAAGCCATTTACCTGCGCCCAGCCGGTCATGCCCGGCCTTACCTGATGCTTTATCATATAGCGGGGTATTTCTTCCTTGAATTTCTCAACAAACTGAGGACGCTCAGGCCTCGGCCCCACTATGCTCATATCCCCCTTCAGCACGTTGAATAGCTGGGGGAGCTCGTCCATGCTGGTCATCCTAAGAATGCGCCCTATGCGGGTGACCCTGGGGTCATTGGGCACGGTCCAACCCCTGACCTCCTGTGAGGGCTTCTGCACAGCCATCGTGCGGAACTTATACATCTGAAAAGGCTTATTGTGCAGCCCTACCCTGTCCTGCCTGAATATAATAGGGCCTTCAGAGCTTAAGCTTATGCCTATGCAGGAAAGGAGCATAATGGGAGAAAATATAATTATCATAAGAATGGAACAGACTATGTCTACCGCCCTCTTTGCTACCATATTCAAGGTACTGGTGAGGGGTACATGGCGTATATTTATGACAGGCAGCCCGTCCAGGTCCTCCATATATGGCCTGGATGGGATCACATGGTTGTAGTCGGGTATGAACTGCGTATGGACTCCAGACTTTTCGCAGAGGTCCACTATATGCTCAAGCTTGCCATAGTCATTCAGGCTAAGGGTAATAGCTATTTCATCCAGCTTATTCTCAGGAAGTATGTATTCAAGATTTCCTATGGTGCCCAGCACCTTTATGCCCTTATAAACGGTCCCCGCCTCCACATGGTCGTCCAGCACGCCCCGTATCACATAGCCCCACTGGGGATTTAGCCTAAGCTTATTAATATAGCTCTCCGCCGCCTTGGAATAGCCTATCAGCAGCACATACTTCCTGTTTAAGCCCCTCTTCCTTATGGCCCTAAGAATATATCTCACGATATTCCTAAATAGGGTCGTAAGGAATATGTTTATGAGATAGAAATAGAATATCATCTCACGGGAGAAATCGTGCTGCCTTATCACATAGAGCACCACTATGAAGATAAGCGTTCCTACCGTATTTGCGCGTATTATATTGAAAAACTCCCGCTTTCTGCCTGAGGCGCGCTTGGAGCTGTAAAGATCAAACTGATTGTACAGCAGAAGATGCCCCACCACCAAAAAGGGCAGGGCTATCATATACCAGCCATATGGCAGATGAAGTATATCCTTGTCCACCCATGGCGCAAGAAATTTGAATAAGTATGCTAAATTGAAAGAACAGGCTATGACCAGCGCATCCAATAAGACATGCAGACGGTTAAATAGCCTCTGATTATCTTTTATCATCTATTTTTTTATCAATACATCCCATAATGCCGAGGGCAAAACCATGTTTTTGCAACTCCGTCATCTAGTAAAATATTCCGGGGACGAATAGCGTTCCAATACGCCTATCTCACGCCACATTGCTTTTTACCCCAACATCATCTCCTGTATCAGAGAAACTCTTATAATTGGCCGCACTTTTGCTCTTTATCCGGTATAAAAAATATCCGTAAAACGTTTTATGCAATTTATCCATAGCTCCAGCTGTATCCTGAAGTAATTCTTCAGATTCCTGGAGGAATACGGATACTTCTTACTTTCCCTGCAGAGGAGATAGCCCCTCTTTATGCCGGAGAGATAGGCCCTGCCGTAGCCTGTGGCTATGAAAAAAAGTGCCTTAACCCCAAAGCCCGCCAGAAGGAAAGGGAGATTTATGAATATCTGCAATGCGGGCATGTTCTTCATAATGATATATAGGTTATTTCTGGCCGATATCCTTACCTTAAAGTCATTGTATCTGGAACCCGTGGCTCCGGACCCCAGATGATAGACCACGGCGGCAGGCTCATAGACATTCCTATATCCCATGATCCTCGCCCTATAGCCTATGTCAACGTCTTCCAGATAGGCAAAATGGAACTCGTCAAACCAGCCTATCTCGTCTAATATGGAACGCCTGTATATGGCGGCTCCGCCACAGGCCGCAAATATGTCAGTCTTCTTACAGTATCCGCTGCTTTTCTTTCCCTTGCCCCTGGCGAAGGCCCAGCCCCATGCACTGTAAAGGTCGCCGGCTCCGTCTATCCTGTCAGGGGACAGCATCTGCAGCATTTTCCCCGACACTGAGAAAATCTTCTCATCTGCCTTTATAGCTTCCAGCATGTTGCCAACAAAATCGTTTTCCGCCTTTGTGTCATTGTTCAATAATAGTACAAAGGGCGTGGATGAGGCCTTTATGCCCTCATTTACTGCCCTGGAAAATCCGAAATTGTCCTCAAGGCGTATCAATCTCGCTTCAGGAAAGTCATTTTCCACAATTTCCGCACTGCCGTCGTGGGAAGCATTGTCCACCACTATAGTAGAAAAATCCCTGAAGACCTGGCTTCTAAGGGCCTCCATGCAGTCCCTTATGCAGCTCGCTCCCCTATAGTTTGGTATTATTACGGTTACTTCACTCATATTTATTACTGTAATTCGTATATCAAACGACTCTATTGCCCGCCATGCTTTGGCGCAGAAAAGAACACCACCGATGGATCTAATATAACCTTATAGCCTCTTTCTCTCACCCTTCTGCATAGTTCCATAGAGTCTGCGCATAAACAGTCCCTAAGCTCTTGCCTTATGACGGCCGCATGGCGGCTGACAGCCTCCACCTCTTGGATCAATGCGGCCCTATGCATATAGCCAGAGAAATTTGCATTCATTTTATCATATAAAGACACTCTCCTGCCACATTCGTCCAGCCTATAGCCATTACAGATAATGCGTCCCCGGCTGCTTACTATCCTGCCGCCTGCCATGCCTATTTCCGGCCTTGAAAGGAAACCGGCAAGTTTTTTTTCAGCATCGCCATCTTCCGGCTTAAGCCTTCTATCGAAAAGTGCTATATATTTCTCCTTTGCAACGGCGCAGCCACTATAGTCGCACTTATAAAAGCCCCTGTAACGGTCATGCCGCACCATTACCTCAAGGCCCATCCTGTCAAAATAGTCCTGTACCGCCCTCCTGCCATTCTCATAAGCATAGGCCTTGCTATCGGGATTGTCTGCAGTTGAGCCTCCGGATGTCCTCCAGTGGTAGAGCACCTTGGGCACGTGTACTATGCTTTTTCCCTCTACTATCTCCGACAGGCGCAGTAAAAAATCGTGGTCCTGCGCTCCGTCAAAATCGCTCCTGAAGCCTCCTATCTTCCTCGCAAGACTGGTGCGTACAGTCAGAAGGTGGCAGATATAATTATTGGATAAAAGGAGGTCGAGGTCAAAATCGGGCTTAAAATTCGGAGAAAAATACCGCCTCCGCCTCCCATCATATTTATCCTCATCCGTATAGACGATGTCTGCCCCCTTCTGCAGGGCCTTCACGGTCTCATACAGGCTGTCCGGCTCCAAAAAGTCGTCGTGGTCCAGCAGGGTGATAAATTCCCCTTTTGCCTCTGCAAGGGCCGCATTTGTGTTTCCGGATATTCCGAGATTACTGCTTAAATGCTTATATTTTAATGTAAAAGGCAGGTCAGAGCCCGCAAGGAAAAAACCGCAAAGCTTTTCAACGGTATCACTCCTGCTGGCATCTGATACTATAAGCTCGAAATTAGTATATGTCTGCGCTTTTAACGACAATAGCAGGCGCTTAAAATACTCTGGCTCAGTTTCATACGCCGGAACCAGCACGCTTAAAAGGAATTCCCTTTCCAGTCCTTTGCAAACTGTGTCTGTCCCCTGGCTTTCCTGCCTTTTCTTATTATAAGAGTAATCCCTTCTAAGCTCAAAAAAGCCTTCTAATATACGGAAGAAAGCGGCCTTAATGCCATTTCGCCCTATATAGGACTTTAACCTGGAAAATACGCCCACTTAAAGATCACGCCCTTTCCAGTTCTTCCATAATGGACAAGGCATTCAGAATGAAGGAGAGCACCTTCTGGGGCCTGTCTATGTGCAATGGCAGCATGGACAGGAAAAGTGAGGTCTCAAAAAGCCTTATCTGTCCATAGTCATAGCCCTCCTCCTCAGCTTTTTTGCGGAATAGCTCTATATATTCCGAGTTGTCGCCATCTATATTCAGTTTTAGCTTCAGCCCCTCGTCCAAGCAGATCTCATAGCGCCCGCTATTCATGAAATCATATCCCCCGGCTATGGAATGTGACAGCTTTGCCAGGTCATAGTAGGGATCAGTATACAGTTCTTCTTCTCTTTGAGCCCCCTTGGGGTCAATTAAGCGCATGAGGTCCGTATCCCTGGAATATAGTATATTGGAAAAGCAGAGGTCGCCGTGGGATACCACCAGCTCCACTTTTTCCTTTACCTTTCCTATCCTCTCATCATAGAGCCCTATATATTTATCTACTATGGCGTCAATGCCGTTAAAATCCGTCCCTGAGATTATGAGGTTATTCAGTTTATTATATTCAGGATGGCTTTTTAAGTCTTCTATGCGCTTTTCCAGCTTGCCTATATAGAGTTCCTTCCTGTGTGAAAAGAATTCCTCCCAGGATAATTCTTTTTCCTTTCTTATTTTCAAATAGCGAAAAACGTTTTCTAAAATCCTCTCAAATTCGCCTGTCTCTATTGCCCCATGCACATAGCGAATGGCCAGGTCTGTCATGTGGTAGCGCTCCATTGTATAGGAGGCAAAGCCTCTCTCCTCCTTATATGAATAGGGCTGCACAAACCAAGGCTGCATCTCCTCAGGCAGCAATTTATAAAACTGGTATTCAGCCTGAATTTTTTTGACATTGGAGCTTTTTTTCACCACACTATGCCTGTCGCCTGACAGAGCATTGAAGTAGCGCGCCTCGAAACCGCTGGTGATAAAGCTTAGGAAACCGTCTTTTTCAGAAATATCACAAAAAGCCTCATTTGATATTTCACTAAACGGCTCGGCTAAGGCCCTTAGTTCCTCTGTTGTATCTGCCGCCTCTGTAGCCTCGGCCCAATCTTCCAGGCTCTTAAATATAAGGGCGGCGGTTTTCTTTCCGCAGCCCATGCGGTAATTCTCCTTAGCAAAAAGGGCCTTCCGCAGCAGCATATAGAATTCGGGGGCATCCTTAACGGCACAGTCAGAAAAAATATGGAATACGCAGCCGCCCGCCGGCATGTCTTTTAGCGAGGGCGGCCCGGAGCTATCCCAAACCAGCATTTTATCAGCTATTCCATATTTCCTAAGGCTCCTATCAGATAAATAGGAAAGCTGCATCTCCCGCAGGCTCTTTCTCTTATAAATAGTATTACCGAAGCTTTTTTCCCCTGTAATACTGCGTATTTCATCCGACGGCAGGGCCCTGTCGTCATAGACTATGGCAATTTTCTTCAAAATACACTAAAACCCCCTTTTTGCTTTGATATGCGGCCTCCCCTTCTTCCTGACTAAGAACCTGGCAAAGAGGACCAGCGTAAAGCATAGCAGTATAAGAGCCGCATAAGAGCGGTAGAGAACTGAGATGTCGCTAACGCCTAAGAGGAATATGGAATTTATATATGCATTGAATTCCGATATGCCAAAATACCTTCCCCCCGGCAATGACAGAAACCTAAGCGCCAATAGCTCTGCCCCCCAGCCTATATAGGAAGCCCATAATATCAGGGGGCTTCTGCCTGTAACCAGCCGCCTTATGTATTGGTACCATTTGTCAGCCCCATCCAAAAAGAGGAGCGTAAGCATGGCCCTTTCCGATTTCTTAGTCTGTATTATATATCTATTGATGTAGCGGTATGAAGGCGCAAATGTGAGATATAGAAGAAATAGCATGAGCATGATGAAAAACAGCACTGCAGGCACAGGATTCACATATCTCACGAAAAAAGCCTCAAAAGGAAGAATGATGGTGAGGAGCGCCAGGGTATCGAAGAACCTGTCCACTACCACAGAGGATATGCCCGTGCCGGGCGAACCTGTCATACGGGACACAGCCGCGGCCCTGTAGAGCTCGCCTAACTTGAATGGAATGAGGAGATTCACAAGGGTAGTCCTGGCATAGAGGAAGAGCACATCAAAAAAGCGCAAGCCCTTCTCCTCCATGAGGACCAGATAAAACCTTGTAAACTTAGCCCCATGTGCTATTACAAAAAAAATCAGGAAAAGGATGTATCCCAGGCCGCTTTTCATGAGGATATCTCCTCCGCATCATATCTCTCCCTCTGCTCTGCCCTGTACTCGCCCTCTATAGAAGCCGGATTTTTGAAATAGCCATAGAGCATCTTCAGCACCCTTATCGCCTGTGAACCCATCTTCACATTGGAAACCTGGTCCGTCTCCCTCCAGGATACAGGATAAAAGCGGCATTTATGCCCATAGTAAGCGCCAGCCATTACCATGCAGTAGTTAAAGGTAAGGTCGTCGGGGAATTTCTTATAAAAACCGCTCTTAAGCATCTCTCCTTTATAAAGATTGAGCCCGCTGCCCAGGTCAAATATGCGCCTCTTAAGCACGGCGGCAAAGAGGAAATCATATACAATATTGCCCAGGGTCCTGAAAAGCGAATAGCCTATGAGCCTGGACCCCGGCATGAAGCGGGCTCCAAGCACACAGTCATATTTATCATAGAGTTTTTTTTCAAATACGGGGAGAAAGTCATGTATATTCCCCTGATCGTCCCCATGCAGCACCACTACGGCGTCAAAACCCTTTTCTATGCAATAATTAAATGCTACCTTGTGCGAGCCGCCCAGCCCATAGTTCTCATTATTCCTAAATAGTTTCAAAGGGATATCTTCATGCTCCCTCTTAAAGCCCAGCACTGCCTCCTCCGTGCCGTCGCTGCTTTGGTTATTAACTACTATCACTTCTTCTATGTAGGAAAGCACCTCGCTATCGAGCTGCGAAAGCACCCTCACTATCTGCTCCTCACAGTTATAAGCAGGTATAAATAGGAGTATGCGTTCCTTTTTCATAATCGCCCCCTCTATTATAGCCCATCATAATCTATGGGCACATAGTTTACTTTAGTTGCATAGTCTATAATAATGGGATCATGGCGGGTATTGGCAAAATATGCCGCATTTGTCCCCGCCTCCTCCCCAACGAGGTTCAGGGCATCCTGGTCAAAATGGTAGTCATCTATCATGTGCTCAGGCCCAAATGCCGACAGCCCCGTGGAAATGAGCACAAATCTGGGATCCGTCCGGCAGAGCTCGGTCTGCACATCCCTTATGCGGGCAAAGGAATCGGGGTATCCCCTTATCTGCCCTATCCTTATCATCAGGAATTTATCTATGCCTGAATAGAACATGCGGGAGGAAAAAACATTGATATCCGTAAGGTACTGTTCGGTGGAAATATTTTCCAGGCAGTCATTCTCACCCTGAAGGAATACCAGAAACTGGTTTCTGACCTGATACCCATTGTCTGCAAGCCACTGCTTGGCCCGCAAGAATCGCCCTTCTACTTCAGACAGCACCGCATCTGCCGCCCAGTATGTAGACGGAGTCCCTCCCTTAGATGCAGAAACAGCCACGACAGGCACACCCGTATCCCTGTAATAGGCATTTATAAAAGCCGTGACCAAAGAACCCCTCTTAAGGAAAAAGTCGTTCATTATGGCAGTATTTTCGTAAAATCCAAAGGGCTCTATGATAGTATACAGCCTTGCGGGATCTGACACAGAACGGAATTCACCTCCGGCCCCCTCCGTAAGGAGCGGCACCTTCGTGTGGTCCCCGCCATAGCCTGCCATATTGCTCTGCCCTGCAAAAACTATGATATCCACGGAAACGCTGTCCTTTTTCTCTTCCATGGATTTTTCCTCTTCCGCCTTCTCAAGCTGTGAGCG
>JAGBNO010000008.1 GCA_017634355.1 Lachnospiraceae bacterium | reverse complement strand
TTTACTGTAATAAACGCTGGCATATTCCTTGTCAAATAGCCCCGTCACCTGAAATATTACTGCCGGCCGCACCGTGATACTATAAGTACGGGACTTTGGCTGATGATTATCCTTTGATACTGTGACATTATATCTATAAGTTCCCGCAGCCGTAGGAGTGCCGGAGAGCACACCTGTAGACGAATCAATATGAAGCCATTCATCATCGGAATTGCTCAATGGCACAGGGGAATCACCGCTGCGAGCAATAGTAAAAGTAAGATCTGAGGACGGCGCCACATCTATCGCAGCTGAATACGGCCAGTTCAGGGCGGCCATGGGCAGGGAATAGGTATTTATGGAAAGTCCCCCTTCGTGGGAAATCTTCAGTGGCAGAAAGATGTCCGTATACTTCCCTGTCTCCTTTTCCGTAGCCCGGAAATGAATATTGACATAAGCATAAGACGTACCGTCGCCTGAGGGAATGGTTCCGGACAGGGTGCCGTCGCTTGTAAGTGACAGGCCGTACATATTCCTTAAGTCGGTCTGGGAAATGAAGGTAGGTTTGATAGACCACTCCACGGTATTTCCTGTGTTTTTCGGTGTGGCGGCAAGAGTGGAAGAGTAAGCAGTTCCGAAAATTCCTTCGTGCAGGGATTCAGTGGTGACAGTGGGGCCATCTGTTTGCTGCCACTCTACTTTCACATCCCTATTCGACCAATAGTATTGGCTTTGGTCCACGGAATGGCTCTGAGGTCTGTAATAGGCTGTTATCCTTAGCTGATAGGTGCCCGCAGGTACAGGGATGCCATTTGTATTCTTAAGCATGTAATCATAGAGGTTAAATCCGTTAAAGGTAACTTCTGTTTTGTCTCCGTTCAGAGTTCCTTTGAGTGGGATATCGAACCTGTCCATTGCGCTATCATAGTCCCCTCCGAAATCCATGGGCAGTCGTACTGCATCTTTAAGGATAAAGGAGAGATATATATTTCCCAGGTTTTCGAGGTCTGAAAGGTTTTTGGAAAAGCCTCTGCATTGGATATTGAGGCTGTCGTTCTGATGTATAGTGACCGTATTCCCAGAACTATTCTCGTTCAAAGTAAAGCTAAAGCTTCCATCGTTCTCATTGCTTTCCCCCGCACCGTCTGCTTCCAAGCTGGAGGAATCTTTGGAAGGATTATAACCCTTAGAAGCATCCGCTCCGGCATCGCCTGTACCAGCGGCGTTTTGGGAGGGAGCGCTCACGACTTCTGTATTGGCAGGGATTTCCGAATAACTATCGTTTTCTTTCCCCACGCCTGTCCCTGTGTCTGTTCCTGCGCCCGAAACGATTTCTGGTTCCGCATATCCTTCGGTATTATTTTCAGAGGGTATTTCCTCATTGGCGGCGCTTAATTCGTCATTGCTGTACAAGTTTTCACGCTCCGTCGCCTCATCTGCTAATATGGGGACGGAGAGCAGATTTGCGGTCAATATAGCGCTTAGGATGAAGGAGAGCATTCTTTCTATTGTTTTCTTCATGGCAGTGCTCCTTTTCTCGTACCTGTCTTTATGTTCCTGTGGAGCCGAAAAGCCCCATATATTATGTTCGGCCATAAAGCGCTTTTTGTATATCACGGAAAGCCGTGATAAGGCACGTACTGCCCATGAGACGCCTGTATTTAGGCGCTTTGGCGCAGTGTTTGCGTCCTAACGCACTTCGGGCTAGAAGATTGGAATTAGGCAGGGAATATCTTCAAAGCGGATTTCTTTTGATCTGATTTTTTGAAAGGATTTTTATTGAGCCTTACTTGAAATATGCCACGTCTAACTCTAAAATGTAGCAAGGTTCTATAATATCCTAAGCCCTAGTGTCATGCTGTGGGTATTAGAACAAGTTGCGGTGTAGGATAAAACGGCTTTGTCGCCGCAATAGAGGAGCCTCAATTGCTTTACAGGAGTGAGTCAGATACTGCAAAATATTGCCGCAATAGAGGAGTAATGTATGGGAACTTATGTAAACCCAAACAGCAGGAGCATGGAAAGTGCTGTATCTTCAAAAGTATATGTGGATAAGACAGGCCTTTTAAAGATTCTGAATAATAGCATAGGAACTGAAAACTGCCATTTTGCAGTAAGCCGCGCCCGCAGGTTCGGTAAATCTATGGCGGCGGGCATGATAGACTGCTACTATAGCTGCGGCTGCGACTCAAAGGAAAGATTTTCTCCCTTTGAGATAGCAAAAGACCCGGATTATGAGAAGCACCTAAATAAATACAATGTGCTGCATTTCGATATGGCGACATATTATAACAGGGCTAAAAAGCCCGAAGACATCATTCCCATGCTGGACAGGGCGTTAATTAAGGATATGGCGGAGGAGTTCCCCTTCCTTAATGGGTCAGAGCTAACAGATGCCCCGGATGCCGTCAATGAGATATACAAAAGGACAGGGCGGCAGTTTGTGGTAATAATAGATGAGTATGACTGCATAATAAGGGATTCACCGTATAATGAAGAACTGATTTTGGATTACTTAAAGTACCTAAGGGGATTTTTTAAGACGGAAGAGTCCAAACAGTTCATTGCGCTCGCATATATTACGGGCATACTGCCAATTAAAAAGATAAAGGGGAAGTCGGCCTTAAATAACTTCAGAGAATACAGCATGACGGAACCTGGGGACCTTGTGGAGTATTTTGGTTTTACAAAGGAGGAAGTAGGGCAGATCTGCAGGGATTTCGGAATAAGCCTGAAGTCTATGGAAAAGTGGTACGATGGCTACTATATGTATGCTGTTTCACCGAATGGAAAGGCTGTATGCGGCGAGGAAGATGCTGACGGCAGTGTTCGCATGGTCGGAGAGGATGCCATGAGGTTATGGCATATCTACAATCCAAACTCCGTTGTCGAGGCCACACTCTGTGGCAGATTCATATCATACTGGAAAAATACGGGTTCTTTCGAGTCGCTGCAGGATTTCATCATGATGAATAAGGCCGGCTTAAAGGACGACATTGTGGCTATGCTCGCAGGTATAAAGCGTCCTGTGGACATTAGCAGCTTCAGTAATGACTTAAGCCACTTCAAAACTAAGGATGATGTCCTTTCCTGCCTCATTCACATGGGCTATCTGGGCTATGACGCATATACGAAAGAGGCCTTTATACCGAATAGGGAAGTGGCAGAAGTATTTGAGAGCGCAGTCAAGACGGGGGATTGGGACGACATAGCGGATGCCCTTAGGAATTCTGACGCCCTGTTAAGGGCGGTATGGCAGTTGGACGGGGATAAGGTCGCTAAGGCCATAGCCCTGTCCCACCAGGATTATTCCTCCATCATTAATTTCAATGACGAGAACTCCCTGGCCCTTGCCATAATGGTGAGCTTCTATACGGCGAGGCAGTACTACAGTATAGTCCGTGAGTTCCCTGCAGGGAAGGGCTTTGCTGACATCGTTTTTATCCCAAGGGAGCAGAGTATGTCCCCTGTCCTGAAGGGACCCGTGCCTGCCGTGGTTGTGGAGCTGAAGTGGAATAGGAGCGCGAGGGCGGCCATAAAGCAGATAAAGGACAGGAATTATGCGGGAGCGCTCTCCGGCTACGGAGGGGAACTGATCCTCGTAGGGATATATTATACGAAAAAGAGCAAGAAATACAGTTGCAGGATAGAGAAGCTGGACAGCCTATAACGGAGCGGGGTTTTGCCATACGCCGGAGCACTCCATGCAATCATTTCATCCTCATTTTTCAGCCTTTGTTTCGGTTTTCGTGATATAGTTCCGTAAGTCCCGACCGGGTAGCGGTGTCGGTTTTCCTGTAGAGCTGTGTTACATGGTTCTGAAGTGTGCGTACCTGTATGCCCAGGCGTTCGCTGATCACAGTCTGCTTGTCCTCCGTAAGCACCAGCTCCCTCAGCACCTCTGTCTCCCGCATGCTCAGCTGATAGCGTTCCCTCATCCTTAAGAGGCCCTCTTCAGGGCTTAATTTTGGCAGGGGAACAGGCGCTGCCGCAGGAACCACGGGGCCTGCCTCCTTTTCTTCGGCCAGATTGAAATCCCCTCCTAGAGCCATCATTAAAATAACAACCGCTACTCCGAGGATATCCGCCCCAATGATCACAGGAGCCGGGAATGAGCTTATATTCATCCCTCCTGCGAATAGCACAATGCCGCTGTCTATCATACGGCCGAAAGGCGCCCAGAATGCGGGATTTGCTGTTCCCGGTGCCAGCTGCCAGAAAGTCAGGAGGTAATAGGATGAAAATGCTGCGATTGAACAGTAGAAAAGGCACATATTCAGCCAGTATGCGCCAGGGTTTCCGGCCAGAATGACATTCATAAGGGAGATAAGGAGGATGCATAATGCGGTAATGGGCACGAATTTTCCCTTCCTTCTATTCCCGATAAAGGCAAACAGAAGATAGACCGGCACAAGCATAAGGCGGGGCCAGTTATACACATTGTAGGCTCCATAGTCCGACTGTATCTGCAGATGGTGTATATACTCATTATAGAAACAGAGAAACATCGCAAAAGCTGTCGTTATGATAATAGCGGTCAGAATACGGCGAGGCGGCGGAGCTTCCGGTCTTTCGATTTCAAAAACACATGTTCTTTGTTCCATATATGACAGGGTATAAGCCATGAATATAAGGGAACCCAGCATGAAAACCGGCAGGAGCGGTGAGATGCCCCATTTTATCTGAAGCAGGTACTGAAGCAGGATGGCGGCCGCATTGCCTATCCCCATGCATTTTGCCGTATCTAAGCTCCTTAGGGTATTTAGGCTCATCCTAAGATGGACTGCGCCGCAGACTGCCCCAAGGCACAGCACGGCCGCCATGGAGACAGCCACATAGAATATTGAATCCGTGCCTGTCATGAGCATTGCGGCCATGCAGGCAAAAAACAGTCCCAAGACCGTATATGAAATCCGCTTCCTGTTCACGGCCGCTATTTGCCTCTTTGAGAAAATACGGAAAATAACAGCATGTATTAAAAAGCCGAGGATCACAGATACCTGAAGACCGTAATACACCCGATCCCTCTGCATGCTTGCCAGAAAACCCTCCCCCGCATGGTTCGCAAGGTTCAGTACCGTATACTGAAGAAATGCGAAGGAAGCAAAAAGGCCTGTCATGCGGGCAATGTCTTTAGTATTGCTATCCATGAACTCACCAAAGAAAAATCCTTATGAATTGCCACAGGGGGCAAAACTATGAAACTCCAAGATTATACTTGTTCATGGGGATATCTTCAAGGCATATTTCTTTTGCCCGGTTCTTTTGAAGGGCTTTTTTGCAGGGGGTTTTTATACATTTACTTGAAATAAACCCCATCTATCATGTGGTCTCTGACGACCGATGTATGCCGTGAGATGGGCGTCAGGACGGAAATACTCCTATGTCGGCATATCCAGGTGATCGGGATGAGCCGGGTCCTCTACCTCAGGATCTTCAACTACGAAGTCCCTGGGATCGTCCTCGTCTTCGTCCTCATCTTCGTCTTCTTCGTCCTCATCCTCCTCGTCCTCATCTTCGTCTGAGCTGGATGAAGTGGTGGTTGAAGAGCTCCTTATGCTGGAAGAGCTGGTAGTGGAGCTGCTGCTTGAAGAACTGGAGGAAGAACTGGATGAAGAACTGGATGAAGTGTCTGCCGGAATATCTTCGGCAGGCTCCGGTTCCTCCACGGGCGGTATATAGGTGTCTGCGGCTTCTTCCTCAGGGGCAGGGCTTCCCTGCTGTATGCTCTTTAGCCTCGATATGTCATAGGTGAGGTCTTCCCCGTATGCATCCTTAAAGCGGAAGTAGAAGACAGGAGATGAGCCGTTATTTCCAAATGCCTCTCCTATATGAAGCGATACATTGCCCTGGGCGCTGGATTCGTGGACATACATCATGTCTTTGCCGTCGTTTACGAGCCCTAAGTATATGGCCGCATGACCGTAAGTATGGGAGGGGTCGTGGCCGTAGACCATGATGTCCCCGCAGCGTATCTCGCCGATATTCTGGTCATAGCTATCGTCTATGTCGTCCACGGCTATGAGCTTCAGTGAGCCGTTTCCCTTGGAATAAATCATATTGTCGGTATTGCAGTAGCCCAGGTAGTCATCCACTCCTATGAAGTAGATCCAGTCGGCCCAGTGGGAGCAATCCATGCCGGGGGTAATATTGTCTGCGGCATCCTTAATAGTATCGTCTAGTATCAGCGGGAAGCCGTCCTTGTCCTTGGCAAAGGATCCCGGCCTGTTCGGCTGGGCGCCCCCCAGCACATAAGGTATGCGCCCGACGGTCAGAAGGGCTGCCTTCGCAAGCCTGTACTCGTATTCCTCTAATCCGCCATTGTCCCTCCAGGAGAGCTGCAGGGCCGTCTTTATTTCCCTGTCGGTGAGTATATCGTTCTGGGTGAGCGCATTGCTGGCTATAAGGTCTGACTCCAGCTGGGACATAAGGAGGTGATCCGCTTTTTCGTAGAGGTCTGAGCGTTCGCTGTCGCTTACGCCGTCTTCGGCCTTCTGGCTAAAGCCGTAAGCTGTGGCATCATTATAGGCGTCCTTCCTGGCCCTATCGAGTATGGCATTCTCCCTAAGCATGGCCTCGTAATCGGCTATTTCCCTGACTCTTGTGAATATGGCCCTGTCGAGGACAGGTGAGTAGAAATGCAGGTACATGGCCGCAAATACCACGGCTAAGCAGGCGAGGAGTTTTTTATAATGCGCCGAAATAAATCTTTTCTTATTTGAGATAGGGAAGAAGCTGTAGGGATTGACTCTTTTTTTGTGGACCTTCCAGGACAGGCCCTTAAAATTTGCCCCCGCCTTGCCGTCCATGAAATGCCGCCTGCTCCTGATGGCAGAGTTCAGCCTGGCGATGAATCCCCTGGGATGTTTCTGCGGTCCGGGAAATACCCATTCTCCGCTGAAGAAGTATTCAATTCGCTCAAGGATGTAGCGGTAGTTCATATTTTTTGCTTAAAGACCCTTGCCAGTAACACGGATAATAATTATATGGCAGATTTAGAAGGATGATTGCAAATAAGTGATTCATTCGATTTCATCGCTTGTGCACAATCTATCGGAGCGAATGTACTAGTGCCCTGACATATTCTTATTTGAACTAATTGCTTGTTTGATTTCCGTATGCTTCGTTGTCGTCAGTCAGCACTACTAGTAGATCATTTCGTAACAAACTAGACTAATTCTGAGGGTGCAAACCCTCACCGGCAGAGGGTTCACGCCCTCATAAGTAAGTCCGGCTAATTACAAAATGATGTACTAGGAAACGAATTAAGAAGCATACTAATAAATAAAAAAGGACGGCAATCCTGATAGATCACCGCCCAAAAAGCACTGCGTGCGACACGATTCGAACGCGCGACCTTCTGGTCCGTAGCCAGACGCTCTATCCAGCTGAGCTACGCACGCACACGAGGAGTATTATATATAAAGTGCGGCAATTTTGTCAAGTGCAATTGAAAAACCTGCCTTGCTGGTATAATATAGCTTGGTGCTTAGGAAACGTATGAAAAAGAAGCGGGAAAGGAGGCTTTTATGCCCGGATCCGGAAAAGAGACAAGTGCATTAAGACCTATATATGATAACCCCTTTGCCTTTTTTGCCGCAGGTGCGGCCATAGGTGCCTTCATTTTCCTCATGATCTATGATAAGTATTTCCTTAGCATAAGTAACACGAGGTGGATATGGCAGACCGGGGAGGATATGATACAGCATCAGCTGGGCCTCATGTTTTTCAAAAATGCGCCCTGGGAATTCCCCCTTGGCTGCTATAGGAGCTATCCCTATCCGGCCTTGAATTCCATAGTTTATACGGACTCCCTGCCGCTTTTGGCGCTTTTAAGCAAGGCCTTGAGGGCAATTCTTCCGCCCTTTTTACAGTACTGGGGCATCTGGGTGCTATTTTCTTTCATGATGCAGGGAGGCTTAAGTATGCTGATATGCAGAAAGGCAGGCTTAAGCTTTTCCCTGGCGGCATTTTCTGCGCCCTTATTTATATGCAGCATGGTCTTTATACACAAGGCTTTCCATCAATGTGCGCTGTCCTCCCACTGGATAATACTGCTGGCATTTCTTTTGTGGCTGCACCATGACGACATTCATTATCATTACATACGCTGCATACTGTGGGCGCTGCTCTGCTGCCTTGCTGTATCGGTGCATTTCTATTTCCTGCCCATGGTTGGATTCATAATGCTGTCTGACTGCATTTACGGCTGGCTGTCAGACAGGAAGGTATTGAGGTATATTTTCCTATTACTTGCCGCGGCGACCTGTACCTGCCTCGTCTGGTATATCCTCGGAGGCTTCTCGGCAGGGGATCCCTCAAAAGGGAAATGGGGCAATTATGTGGTAAATCTTCTGGCTTTCTTTAATCCCAAGGAATACTCCAATTTTTTTCCGGAAATAAAAATGGCAAGCGGTGTGAAGTCCGAGCGGGCCTACCTGGGTGTGGCCTTTATTCTTCTCTTCCTGATAACGCTTGTATATTCTGCATATAGGCGGATAAAGATAAAAAAAATTGAGCAGGGTAAGAATAATGAACAATGTGGAACGGTAGCCGCCATGGGGCCCAATGGGAAAAGTAAGCTTATTGCGGCCCTTATTCCGGCCTGCATACTCTCAATATGGGCAGTAGGGCCCGTGCTCAGCATAGGGGAATATATACTTTTCGATGCGAGGCCTTTGATCCCTTATCCTATCAGTGCAACACTGTCCATAATTAGGACTTCTTCCAGAATGATCTGGCCTGTATACTATGCCCTGCTCTTTTTGATAGCATATTATTTTAATAAGGTATTTAAGGGAAGCAGAGCGGCTGCCCTTGTGCTCATGGGATGTGCGGCCACACTGCAATATGCGGAGATAATTCCCAATCACACAATAAATTCTAAGGAATTCCCCTCAGGTGCGCGCTACGAGAGCGAATTTTATAACGGTCTGGAACAGATGGTAGGGGGAGCGAAATCCCATCTGGCTTACCTGTCACCGGAGGCCAGCCGCTACAAAGAGCCAGCCATATATGCGGCAGAGCACTTTATGACCATGAATAACGGATATTTTGCGAGAAAAGTAGAGAATCCGGACTACGAAAATACAGTAGAGGATATAAGGCTCGGAAGGCTGCGGGCGGATACTCTCTACTGTATTCCCGATAAAGAGGAAGTCTTAGATAAATATGAAATTAACCTGCCGGAAAACGGGATAATGGAGAAAATAGGGGAGTTCTATGTGGTATTTACGCCGTAAAAAGCGTTTCACCCCAAGTCCTCCACTTCCCTTATCCAAAGATTCATTGCCGCATCAGAGGGCATACGCAGGTCCCCTCTGGGGGAAACTGCCACCGTGCCTACCTTGGGGCCGTCGGGGAGGCAGGACCTCTTGAACTGCTGGGTGAAAAAGCGCCTGTAGAAGACCTTGAGCCACTTCAAGATCTCTTTTTCAGGATAGTGCCGGTCGAACGCAAGTCTCGATAAGCGGTAGATTTTCCTTGGGGAAAAGCCGTAGCGCAGGAGATAGTAGAGGAAAAAATCGTGGAGCTCGTAGGGGCCCACCAGGTCCTCGGTCTGCTGCGAGATGCGCCCATCCTCAGGGGGGAGGAGCTCAGGGCTTACGGGCGTATCGAGTATGTCCAAGAGCACATTTTTCAGCATATTGTCGGCCAGGCAGTCTGCATAATAGGAAACCAGATGCCTCACAAGGGTCTTTGGCACACCGGAATTTACGCCGTACATGGACATGTGGTCGCCATTGTAAGTGGCCCAGCCCAGGGCGAGCTCTGACAGGTCTCCGGTGCCCACTACGAGGCCACCGTTCTGGTTTGCTATGTCCATTAGCACCTGGGTACGCTCCCTGGCCTGGCTATTTTCATACGTCACGTCCCTCAGGGTCTCGTCCTGGCCTATGTCCCTGAAGTGTTGCCTGACGGAGGCCTTTATGTCTATTTCACGGCTCCTTGCGCCCAGGGCTTTTATAAGCTTAAGGGCATTGTGGTAGGTCCTGTCCGTGGTGCCGAAACAGGGCATGGTTACGGCGCTTATCCCCTGCCTGTCAAGCCCCAGGCTGTCAAAGGCCCTCACCGTGACAAGGAGGGCGAGGGTCGAGTCCAGACCGCCGGATATGCCAATAACGGCCCGCTCAGTGCCTATATGTGACAGGCGTTTTTTTAGGCCCAGGGCCTGTATGGAGAGCACTTCTTCACACCTGCGGGCCCTGTCCTTCACCTTTTCAGGCACAAAGGGGAAACGCTCAGGTATCCTGCTAAGCCTTGTGGCTACAGTATCCAGCCTGAAGGGTATCCTCACATAGCGGTCCTCCCCCAGCCCGTAGGACTCCGGGGATGGGAAGCTATTCATTTTCCTGCGTTCGGATAGGAGCCTGCCTATATCTATGTCGCCGTAAGTCACCTGATTTTGGAAAAGCGGGGCCTCGGATATTATTTTTCCGTTTTCCGCTATGATATTATTGCCTCCGAAGACAAGGTCCTGGCTGGATTCGCCCTCGCCTGCGCAGGCGTAGAGGTAGGCGGATACAAGCCTTGCGGACAGAGAGCCCAGTAGATTTCGCCTGAACTCGTCCTTGCCCACTACCTCATCGCTGGCGGAGAGATTTACTATTAAGAGCGCGCCCGCCATTGCATGGAAAGTGGAGGGCGGGAGAGGAACAAAGGCATCCTCGCAGATTTCTGCGGATACGGTGAATGAAGTGGGCTCTGACTCGTTTACAAGGAGTATTTCCCGCCCAAAAGGTATCTCCATATCGAAGAACAGTGTGGAGCTCACGCCCTCAGTGGCCGGCGTGAAGTAGCGGGCCTCATAGAATTCGCTGTAATTCGGGATGTGGCTCTTCGGTATCATGCAGAGCACGAGACCCCTGTGGAGCACGGCCGCGACATTGTAGAGCTTGCCGTCCTTTTCGTATGGCAGGCCTACGAATACAAGCGCATCGTAGTCCCTCGTGAAGTCGGCTAAGTTCTTTAGCTGCCTCCTGCACTCTTTTAAAAGGCTGTCCTGCAAAAAAAGGTCGCCGCAGGTATAGGCGGAAAGAGAGAGCTCAGGAAAGGCTATGACCTTTGCGCCCTTCGCATGGGCCTCGGCTATGAGTATCTCCATCTGCTCGGCATTATATACGGGGTCCCCCACCTTCAGGTAGGGTGTGACAGCGGCTATCTTTATGAATCCGTCCTTCATGGCAGCTCCTCTTAATTTGCTTATTAAGGATTGTCTCATAAATTAATGGAGCAACTTGCTTGTCTTTTTCTCCGATAGCACCAGTGAAAAATCGTTTACATAGCTCGCTATGCGCACGATTTTTCACTGGCACTCTCGAAGAAAAATCCGGCGCAATTTGCACCATTAATATATGTGACCATCCTAACGAAATGGCCTGTCAAAATTAAGCAGGCAGATTTTTTTATACTAGCATTTGCTTATTGCAGTGTCAAACGGATTATGTGCTCAATAGTGAAATGGAAACCCATTTAGTCACAATCATTTAGATTTATGTACATATGAATTTGAAGATTTTTGATTCTTCTACCCTGTGCTTCACCAAATTCATGGTAGATTTGGTTTCTACAGGCCACTTTGATGCTATATT
>JAGBNO010000079.1 GCA_017634355.1 Lachnospiraceae bacterium | reverse complement strand
TGTACATTCTGCTTGTCTTTTTGCCCGATAGAGCTGTTCAAAAATCAGTTACATAGCCCGCTATGCGCCTGATTTTTGAACAGCCCTCTCGGACAAAAATACAGCGCATTATGTACAAGTTATTTCTGAACAGTTCCTAATAAATGCGGTGCTAAGGAGCTGTCACGAAATTAACTATACATTTTGCGCAGTATATTTTTTCGAGAGCGAGGAAGAAAACGTAGCCGTACCGAGGTACGGCAAGGCTTTCTGACGAAGCTATCGGAAAAATAGACAAGCAAGATGTATAGATTAATTCGTGACAGATCCGAATTACATGTGTCCGCCTGTAAGCCACCTCTTGCCGCACTTATTGCATTCTTTGCCGGGATAGACATTGTCTGCGTCAAAAATGCAGAAATGACGATCCGTAGTTTCTTTGCTTCCACAATCCGGACAATGGTTATGGTGGAAGGTCTCCAGCTGCTCATTTACCATTATTGCGTCCGGCACATCATCTGCCGTCTTATGGTGATGGTGGTGCTTACCTCCGGCTACGCTGTCCAGTTCATCATCATTGAGTCTTTCTTTCTCATCTGCCATTTCTTTTTTCTCCTTTCTCATGTGTTTACATTTTGCTAATTCAAATCCCTATAAAATCTATTCTTCTGCTTTCTCTATGGAGCGAATTACCCTAATGGTATCTACGCCCTTCCGCAACAGAATTTATATTTCTTCCCGCTTCCGCAGGGACAGGGGTCATTACGGCCCACCTTCGGGCTCTCCCGGACAAATGTATTTGCCCTCTTCTGCTCTTTATAATACTGTTCCCGCTCTTCTTCCGTGAAGATGGCCTCCCATTCAGGCAGGCCGTATAGCCAGTCAGCCTTAACTTCTACCATATTCTTATAGAGCTTTACCTTGTCAAAAGCCAGGGATACGGTACTGTCCTCGTCAATATGCTCTATATCGTTGGGCACTTTCAGGGACTCTTCTATACCGTCCAGAAAGCCTATCATGGTCATAATGCCTATGCCGTACTTTTCGGCAAGCTCTCTTACCGTCCCTTTTACCTCTGTGTCCGGACTGGACAGCAGCTCTTTATATATGCCCTTTTCCTTCTTGAAATAGTCGTCCCAGAGGCGCTTCTGTTCACCCTGGTTTACTTCCGGTGAATAGGCCATATAGCGCCACTGCTCTAATAAAGTCATATATGCCCTCCTAATAAGCGGCCAGTTTTTACTGGCTTAATAATCCCGTATATTATATAATAATTTTTGATAATTGCAATGTTGGCAGATTACCACATTCTATCATTATTTCAAACGCTAAGCTTTTCTTGAAGCCCCATTGCAGTACAGCAGAACCCTACCATAAGGAATCTAGGAAAAGAGGCACTATCTTGAAGGCAAAAAGAATCCTGGCGCTTTTAGGGGTGATAATCCTAATAGCCCTATATATCTCATCCCTTGTACTATCACTTTTGAAGCATCCCCTGGCCGGGAGACTCTTCCTCTCTGCCCTGCTCTGCACTATTATAATCCCGATATTTCTCCATATCGTCTTTCTCCTTCTCGGTGCCATGAAGGGAAAAGGGCTCCTGGACGAGACCTATTCATATAGGGACAGTAAAAAAGAAGACGATGCTAAATAGCATGCTGTATCATTTCACATTTTTGATCACGAGCTGCAGCTTCACTTCCCCATTGTATTCATTGCGGTCCGGCATATATGCAATAGAGTGCGGCCTGCCGTCGCCCAAAATCCCAAGCATAGCCTCTGCATCCCCGAAATAAATCACTTCCCTTTCTATGCCCTCTCTGTCCATTCCGCTGCCCTTAAGGGCATTGCGCTTTGCTCCCAGCACCCTCAAACCGCCAAACTGCACATCCCTGGTGGCAAAGAGCGGTTTTTCATTTCCCGTGCCAAATGGTTCCAGAAGTGAAAACTCGTTTACTAATCCCAGGTCCACGGCCCTGAAAGGCAATTCCGCATCAAGCCTGACCTTTCGCTTGAGATCCCTTTCCGTGAGACGCGAATTCTCATTCAGGCGCCTCCTGAACTCTGATAGCTTCTCTTTGGGGAGGGAGAGCCCTGCCGCCATCGCATGGCCTCCAAACTGCAGAAACAGATCCTTTATCTCCACAAGGGCCGCATGCATGTCATAGGCCTCTATGGACCTGCCGCTGCCCTTAAGGCAGGGGCTGCCGTCAGACAGTGAGCCATTAGTCAGGATAAAGGAAGGGCGGTTGAAACGCTCCTTAAGCTTCCCCGCAACTATGCCGGCTATGCTCTCATGACAGTCCTCCAGATATACAGCAAGGATGCTATTTCCCTGCATGCCGCTGTTTTCAACTATTTCCACGGCTTCATTCAAGGCCTTTTCCGTCATATCCCTGCGGCTTTCATTGAGTTCCTTTAGGACTGCCGCCCTTTCCCCTGCCTCTCCGGCGTCTGCGGATAAAAGGAGCTCCATTGCCAAATCTGCGCTCCTCAGCCTCCCAGCCGCATTTATGCTGGGACCCAGTATGAATCCCAGGTGATAAGGAGTGAGCGATTTACCCGATAAGTCATTTATATCAATCAGTGCCCTAAGCCCAGGGTTTACGGTGTTCTCAAGCCTCTTCAAGCCTTCCTTTACGAGTATCCTATTCTCTCCGGTTAAGGGCATCACATCCCCTACGGTAGCAAAAGCGGCTATCTCCAGAAACTCTTCCGCCTCTCCATGGGGAATGCCTCTTTTTTTGTACAATAGCTCCAGCACCTTATAGGCTACAACTGCGCCGCAGAGCATCTTATAGGGGTACTGGCAGTCGGACCTGTGGGGGTCTACCACTGCCGCGGCTGTGGGCAGTTCTTCCTTCTTAAGCTCTCCCTCCAGATGAAAAGGCACCGCATGGTGGTCCGTGACGAGCACAGTCAGCCCCAGTTTATTCGCAAGCTCTATCTCCCTGTCCGCCGAAATGCCATTATCACAGGTGAGCACAGTGTCCACGCCCTGATCTGCGGCCTCCCTTATCAGACGTTCATTGAGGCCATATCCGTCCCGCATCCTGTGCGGTATCACATAGTCTGCGTCAGCACCTGCTTTTAATAAGCCCTTGCAGAGTATGAACGCAGAACAGACCCCGTCTATGTCGTAATCCCCTATTATCCGTATTTTTCTGCCACTGTCTATCTTCTCAGACAAAATGTCTGTCAGTCTATCGGCATCCTTTAAGTATTCTGCGCCTTTAAGCCCATCTATGGTCCCATTCAGAAATACAGCCGCATCATCCCTGCTCTCAATGCCCCTGTTCTTAAGCACCCTCGCTATTATGGGGGATACTCCATATTCAGCCCCCAGGACCCTGTAATCGCCCGGCTTGCTTATTACTACCCAGTCTTCATCTGCCCTTATGCTTTCTGCCATTGAAGCTCCTTATGCCGCTGCGGCCTATTCTTCCTCTGCCAGTGCGGCATGCACCGCAATCGCGCACTCCACCCGTTTCCTCTCCAGCTCGCAGCCTATGCGGTACTGCCCGTTCAGGTCCCCACTGAAGTGGTAGGCATTTGCGCTGCAGCCTCCGGAGCAAAAAAATTTCGCAAAGCATTTTCTGCACTCAGGCCTGGTGTATACGTTGGAAAGACCGAATTCCTTCTTTAACCCTCTATTTACTATGCCCTGTTCCACATCTCCAAGCTTAAATCTCTCATCCCCAACGAACTGGTGGCAGGGATAGAGGTCCCCTTTGGGCGTCACTGCAAGGTACTCCCCTCCGGCTCCGCAGCCGGAGAGCCTCTTTGCGAGACAGGGGCCTCCGGTCAGGTCTATCATAAAATGAAAGAAATTTATATATTTGCCAACTTTTCTCCTCTTTACTATCTCCTCCGCCAGAATGTCGTACTGCTTAAGGAGCTCTGGTATATCCTCTTCCCTCAAGGCATAGGGTTCGCTTAAATCTGCCACCACAGGTTCCACGGAGATCTGCTCAAAACCCAGGTCATTTAGATGGAGCACATCCCTGGCAAAGTCCAGGTTATAGCGCGTATATGTTCCCCTCACATAATAGCGTTCCTGATTCCTGCTTTCTGCGGCTTTTAAGAATTTGGGCAGGACGCTGTCGTAGGAACCACTTCCGGACACATTGGGCCTCATGCGGTCATGCACTTCCTTCCTTCCGTCCAGGGATAGCACGAGGTTGTCCATCTCCCTATTGGCGAATTCCAGCACATCATCATTGAACAGCAGCCCGTTAGTCGTAAGCGTAAAGCGGAAACGCTTATTCCGCCTTTTCTCCTCTTTCCGGCCATACTCCACAAGGCGCTTCACCACATCGAAATTCAGCGTGGGCTCCCCTCCGAAAAAATCCACCTCCAGGTTTACCCTGCCACCGGAATTGTCCATAAGAAAGTCCAGTGCTTTTTTCCCTACAGTATAATCCATGAGGCTCCTCTCCCCATGGTAATCCCCCTTGGACGCAAAACAGTAGCGGCAGCGCAGATTGCAGTCATGGGCTATATGCAGGCAGAGTGCCTTAACTATGCCCTCTTTCTCTTTCTGCTCCTGAAAAACCTCTACATACTTTTCATAATCGTCTTCCGTATAGAGCCATCCCTCTTCTGCCAATGTCCTTATCTCGTCCGCCGCCTCTTTAATCTCTTCAATGCTATATGAACCATTGAGTTTTGCATGAAGCTCATCGGCAGAGGCATTAAGCCTCCCCTCCATCAGCGGGACAAGGCTGTATGCCAGCTCATCCATCAAATGTATGCCGCCTGAATTCACATCCAGTACTATATTGAATTTGCCGCTTTTGAATCTATGGACCATATTATTACCTGAACACTAAGGAGATGTCTTTCTCCGCCCCGCATACGAAAACCATCCTCAGCAATTATAGTAAATGACATTAGTAATTGTTGTTTTCTGAGCCTTAAATGCCTTGCTCTTGGCATTTGAGGCTCAGAAAAATACAATTATTTTTGTTGCTTACTATAGTTTTAAAATGAATGTGTCGGTACACTAGTTTCTTGTGTATTTTCAATGGAAAACGGAGGGTGAGACATCTCTGACCCTCCGCTCTGCTCCACCAGGAGCTGTATGATTTTTGTGTGTAAAATAATCCAGTACATCATTTCGTAATTAGCCAGGCTTATTCTGAGTGTGTGAACCCTCTGCCTGTGAGGGTTTGCGCCCTCAGAATTAGTCTGGTTTATTAGGAAATGATCTACTAGTACAGCCTCTTAATTATCAGCTCCTGCTCTTTTCACAGGTCTGATTGCCAACCGTGCAGCTGGTCTTGCAGGCAGACTGGCATGAAGTCTGGCACTCTCCGCAATTACCGTTCTTTACGCTCTTTTTCAGATCTCTTGTATCCAATGTCTTCACATGCTTCATAGACTGAGTCCTCCTTTATTCTATACCCCTGCGCCTCTACATAAGGCACGCTGTGCATTATACCACTTACAGCCTTTTGAGACAATAGTTCTTTACATACTGTCCATAAAACTATATGATAAATTTCAGCTTACTATTTCAGGGCATTAGGGCAGATTTTTCAAAAAGACATGTGATCGGCAGGGGGTAAACATAAGGAGCTCAATGGATAATAAAAACAGCATAGGCCGCAAACTATTCACCGAATGGGCCATGGATATAGCAGAGGACAGCAAGATAAGAAGCACCTGCCTGTCCAGGCAGGTAGGCGCCGTGATAATAAAGGATAAGCAGATAATAGCCACGGGCTACAACGGGGCGCCTTCAGGCGCAATACACTGTACGGACATAGGCTACTGCCTGAGGAGAAAAAGAGGCTATCCCTCAGGGCAGGGGCTGGAGCTCTGCCGTGCGGGACACGCAGAGGCCAATGCCATAGACCAGTGCGCAAGGAGGGGCACAAGCTGCCTTGGAGCTACACTCTATGTCACGACACAGCCCTGCGTCTTCTGCTGCATACATATAATACAGGCGGGCATCGCCAAAGTGATCTTCAAGGGGGAGTACCCCACAGGCCTCGGTCTGGAGCTGCTTAAGGAGTCCTCCGTGGTATATCTGAAATACGAAGATGCCCTGGAAATAGAAGCAAAGGCTATCAAAGAAAAGCATGCGGCCGAAATGGAAAGGGTGAGGAAATTCCTTGAAAGCCCTATGGATTTCTAATAAGCGCTATACCGCCCCTATCAGATCCTTTACCGAATCCACGTGGTTTCCTTCCATAAACGCCTGGATCTCATTCTTTATCCTGACAACTGCCACGGGATCATAGAAGCTGCACATTCCCACGGCAACTGCGCTTGCTCCGGCCATAAGTAATTCTATGGCGTCCTCTCCGGTGCTGACGCCCCCCATGCCCACAACGGGTATCTTCACTGCGTGGGCGGCTTCATATACCATGCGGACAGCGATAGGGTGTATGGCAGGGCCCGAAAGCCCCCCCGTCCGGTTCGCCAGTGCGAAAGCCCTTTTCCTTATATCTATTTTCATGCCGGTAATGGTATTTATAAGGGAGAGCCCGTCTGCCCCGCCGGCTTCTGCCGCCCTGGCCATATCGGCTATGCTGGTCACATTTGGGGAGAGCTTCATTATCATGGGCTGGCGGCTGTGCTTCTTTAATTCACCTGTGATCTTTTCCAGAAAGACGGGATCCGTTCCGAAGGCTATCCCCCCCGCCTTCACATTGGGGCAGGACACATTGATTTCCAGCATATCCACTCCCCCTACATCTGACAGCCTCTCCACTGCCGCTATATATTCCTCCTCCGTATGGCCGCAGACATTTACTATAACCGTGGTATCGAACTTATTGAGAAAGGGGAGATCCCTTTCCAGAAATGTATCTATCCCCGGATTTTGCAGGCCTATGGCGTTCAGCATACCGGAAGGAGTTTCGCATATCCTGGGGCTCTCATTCCCCTCCCAGGGCACGATGGAAACCCCCTTCGTAACCACGGCCCCCATTTCATTCAAATCCAGAAACTCACTGTATTCCTGCCCGCTGCCAAAAGTGCCTGAGGCATTCATCACCGGGTTTTTTAATCTGACTCCGCAGAGATCTACACTCAAATCCATTCTTTTACTCCACATTAGGAACATTTCAGAATTAAGCTGTTCAGATGGCGCAGGGCAAACGGCCGCATGCAGAGAGGAAAACGCAGCCACATCTAGTATAACGGTTTTTAAATAACATCGCCTTTGAAATATGCTAAAAGTGCTTGTGTATAGCATTTTAGCACAACTGAATGGTGTAGCTAATTAAAACCGCTTATACCAGGCGTTTGGACAAGCCATAAGTACAAGTTATTCTGTGACAGTTCCTTAATATTAAGAACCACCTTGCGCATTGCCGTCACCGGCTTTGAGCAGTGGCTCAGCGCCTCAAGAACTATGGCCTTTAGGCTACCATAAACTGCTGGTGTTTACAAGAAATCTATTTCCTCTTTCACACACGCCCGCTTTTGGTTTGTTTGGTAAGGACACAATAAATTCCGTGCCCTTGCCAACCCTGCTGTTCACTTCAATTTTTCCGCCATGAATCATCACAGCATGTTTGACTATGGAAAGGCCCAGGCCTGTGCCGCCTACTTCTTTGCTCCGGCTTTTATCAACACGGTAGAATCGCTCAAAAATACGCTCCCTGCTTTCCTCCGGAATCCCTATTCCGGAATCTTTTACCCTTAGCACAGTATTATACGATGTCTGCTGTACATTAACCTCAACACTTCCTCTGCTGTGATTATACTTAATAGCATTATCACAGAGGTTATACACGATGCTGTATATTAGCTGCGGAATCGCCCTGACAGGCGCATCCGAACCGCCCAATGCGAGCTCTACGCCCAGGGCAGAAGCGGCAGGCTCCAGACTGTCAACCGCATTTTCTGCAATACGATAAAGGTCACAGTCCTCCCACTTCATTTCTGCTCCACCGTTATCGAGCTTGGTGAGGTCAATAATATCCTCGACCAGCTTGGTCATCCTGGTAGATTCCTCCCGAATCTTTCCAGCAAAGGGCTTGATGTCCTCCTCTTTTACCATCTCCTTTTCAAGTAGCTCCGCATAACCTGAAATCGCATGGAGCGGGGTTTTTAACTCATGGGACACATTGGCCGTGAATTCCTGCCTTATCAGCGCCGCCTTCTCTATTTCCTTCTGATCCCGCTTCAGCTGTTCATTCTGGGACTGGATACGCCTTAGGAGCGGAGCTATTTCCCTATATTCTTCTTCATCTATATGCTCCAAAGGATCATCGGGATCTATGCTGTTTATCGGTTTCAGTATTCTTTTCGTCAGCCTCGAAGCGAGAATAATAGACAAAACCAAGGCAATCAGAATGACAAAACAGATTGGCTGTGCAAATCCGAAGAGCAGTGTCCATACCGCCATCTGAACTATTGAAAGCCGGATTACAGATCCATCCGGCAAAAGAATAGCAGAATATAGCTGCTTATCAGATAATGTGCTGGAAAAACGCACACTTTCTCCGTATCCTTGGGCGAGCGCCTCTTTTATTTCTTCTCGTTCCAGATGATTCTCCATCTCGTTGCTATTGGCGGTATTGTCATACAAAACAGTTCCGTCGGGACTTATCCATGTGACACGGTAATCTTTAATATCCAGATTGCTAAGGTACTCCATCCCGGACATTGCAACCCCTTGTGAGGCAAGCTCTGTTTCAATCATTAATTGCTTTTTCTGGACTCCCGAAAAATAATTATATGAAACATTCATGATAAACAATAAAGACGCCAGAAATACCACTATGGCTACGATCCATATAGCATTAAATATTCTCTTGTTCATTTTCCTGTCTTTCCATCTTATAGCCGACTCCGCGCACGGTCTTTATCATATTCCCGCACTCATCTAGCTTCGTTCGCAGCGTCCCTATATGAACATCCACTGTCCTGGTCTCTCCAACGAAGTCAGCGCCCCAAACAGAAAATAGGAGGATATCCCGTGTAAAAACCTGCCCTGTGTTCTCCATCAAAAGCTTCAGTAATTCGTATTCCTTCAGGGTTAGCGAAATTATCCTGTCATTAACTGTGACTGTATGTTTCCCTTCATCAATCACAATGCTTCCGCACTGTATCTGCTTCTGTTTTCTCTTCGGCGTGCTGCGTCTCAACACAGCTTTTATGCGGGATACCATCTCCATCATCCCAAAAGGCTTCGACAGATAGTCATCGGCTCCGCTGTCCAGTCCAATCACCGTGTCATACTCACTATCCTTTGCCGTAGCCATAATGACCGGTATTTCTTCCGTAAGCGGAGATGTCCTCAATTTCTTCAAGATGCTGATGCCGTCTTCTCCCGGCAGCATGATATCAAGGATCACCAGCTCAGGTTTCCTTTCCTTCATCATATTCCAAAAGGCTTCACCGTCATGAAAGCCGCAGGCTTCAAACCCGGAAGCCTGAAGCGTATAAACCATCAGTTCCCGTATGCTGCTGTCGTCCTCCACGCAATAAATCATATAAACCCTCCTCTGCATAAACCACGCTATAGCAAACGAATCACCCTTTATATGTATGCCCTTAGGCCGCCCCAAGGCTCCTATATCTTGTATTTCACCCTTAACTCTTCTAGTTCCTTAATAAAATCTTCTCCGCTATTGCGGAGCAACCTCTGGTTTTGATGAATATTCATGGTATGTCCGGCTGTATCAAGTACACATCCGGAAATATTAGAACAATGATCGGCAACCCGTTCCAGATTTGTCAGTAAATCTGACCAGACAAATCCGGCATCGACCGAACATTCTCCTTTTTGAAGACGCAGTATGTGTCGGGTACGCAGTGTCTCCTTCAGCTCATCAACAATCTGCTCCAAGGGCTCGGTTCTGCGGGCCGCTTTAAGATTTGTATCCTTAAATGCTGTATACGAAAGATCCAATATTTCCTCTACAGCATCTGAGAGCAGATTATATTCCTTTTGCGCCTCTTCTGAAAACACAATTCCCTTTTGTAGCAATTCCTCAGCGGACCCCAGAATATTCACTGCGTGGTCTGCAATTCTTTCATAATCCCCGATAAGCTTCATATATTCCGTAGCTTTTGCGCTTTCGCTTTCGCCCAGCTGTGTCGATGTCAGCTTTACCAAATATGTTCCCAGAATATCCTCCAAATGATCCGTTTCATCTTCAGCTTCCCGTATCCGCAATGCATTCTCTTCATCATAGCTGCGGATTGAACTGATACTGTCCTTCAAAGACGCCACGGCTATTCCGGCCATTGAATCCAGCACCTGACCACATCTTTCAATCGCAAGGGAGGGACTTCCCAGCAAACGGGCGTCCAGTTCCTCTGTCTGTTCAATTACTTCATTATCAGGGATCATCTTTTTTACCATTTTTTCAAGCATTCCTGCAAGCGGAAGCATCAGCAGCGTACACAGGATATTAAAAATAGAATGGCATAAGGCTATCCCCATCAGGCTTGCCGATTCCCCCAGTATGGCCGGAACTGCCACGGCCCTCACTATGCAGAATACCGACAGCCAGACAACTGTTCCTATCACATTAAAACTCAGGTGCACTAAAGCCGCGCGTTTTGCATTTTTGTTGGCTCCTATGGCGGAAATGATGGCAGTGATACAGGTTCCTATATTCTGTCCCATGATAATCGGGATCGCCGCGCCATAGGTCACCGCACCTGTTGATGCAAGTGCCTGTAATATACCTACGGATGCAGAGCTGGACTGAATGATGGCTGTCAGGACCGCTCCTGCCAATACTCCAAGCACGGGGTTTGTGAACGCCACGAACATATTCTGGAACTCCGGAAGCGCGCCGAGCCCCGACACGGCCCCTGACATGGCTTCCATTCCAAACATCAGCGTGGCAAAGCCCAGGAGTATCATTCCCGTATCCCGTTTCTTCGACTCTTTTGTAAACATATACAGAATTATCCCGATCAGGGCTAGGACCGGAGTAAAGGACGAAGGCTTCAAGAGCTTTACAAAAACATTGTCGCTGCTAATTCCCGAAAGACCCAGGATCCATGCCGTTACCGTAGTTCCGACATTGGCTCCCATAATGACATTGATTGCCTGCCTCAGCGTCATAAGTCCGGAATTGACAAAACCGACGACCATGACCGTGGTTGCTGACGAACTCTGTATCACGGCGGTTACTCCAAGTCCCGTCGTAACCCCTGTGATCCTGTCCGTAGTCAGTTTTCCCAGCAATATCTTCAGCCTGTTGCCCGCCCGCCGTTCCAGCGCCTGTCCCATAAGCGACATCCCGAACAGGAACAGGCTTAAGCCCCCTATCAAATCGAGGATACTAAAAATGTTCATACATACTCTCCATTCTTCTGCTTTTTTAGCGTTCAAAAGAATGGTAGCAGCTGAACATCAAATCCATTATCAAGCTCTTGTAAAATTCATGTAATGATTTCCGTTTGGTACGGGCAGTGACGATTGAGGCTGACAGTCGTACAGGTTATAAACTTTTCATTCTTATATTCTCAAAAGATCCAGCAACGTATATTCGCCTTTCCGATTTTTTGATATCTCGTGGTATTTCTTGATGGCTGCCAAAAGACTATCCGGATCTGAGAAATAATCCTTTACGAAAGCCGTCAGCCGCAACATCCTCTGCTACGCCATGAAGACTCTCCGGCATTGTTTTATAGTCGGACATGTCCATGATGAACTGATTATAGATTATCTCTAAATCGCATGGCCTACGCTGAAATAATAGTGCAAAAAAGACGGGGCAATCATCGCTGACTGTCCCGTTCCTGTTACTAATACATTGTTTAGTTCTTATACCTATCTGATATTTTAAAAAACAATCTTGATTCCATTCGGTTCAATGATTTTTTGAGCGAGCTCTCTACATGAAATCGGAATTTTATCATTTACTCTAAAATCATAGTCTGTAATCCCCATTATCACGATATTTTC
>JAGBNO010000078.1 GCA_017634355.1 Lachnospiraceae bacterium | reverse complement strand
GAACAGTTCGATGTCCGGTTTGCAGTGTGCCTGGGCATATTCCTCGATAGCTCAATGGCAGAGCACTCGGCTGTTAACCGAGGGGTTGTAGGTTCGAGCCCTACTCGGGGAGCTTAAAGTACGGCCCGGTGGTCAAGAGGTTAAGACATCGCCCTTTCACGGCGGTAACACGGGTTCAATTCCCGTCCGGGTCACTAGTCCGTGGATATGTTTATCTTTAATTAGAAAAGCCTTTTCACGGCAGATATTCTGGAGCTTTAGCTCAGTTGGTTAGAGCAACCGGCTCATAACCGGTCGGTCCCGGGTTCGAGTCCCTGAAGCTCCACTTATAAAATGGGTAATGTCAGTTTCTGGCATTACCTATTTTGTTATCTTGCAGTCAACTTTTATAAGAACATTTTTCTCCACGCTGTGGATGTTTCTGCGCTTTAATGAGGTATGCATAATGGGTAAAAATACGGGGAAATATCTCTGGCAGGACAGGAAAAGGACTTTTTTGGGCCTGCCCTGGAGCTTCACTATTTATTCATTGGATGAAGAGAGGCTGTACATAAAAAGAGGTATATTTACTGTGAGGCAGGACGAGGTAAGGCTATACAGGATTATGGACCTTTCCCTTGTAAGCACTATTGGGCAGAGAATATTTGGCCTGGGTACTATCAAGTGCTGTTCTGCCGATAAGAGCCTGGGGGATTTCGAGCTGAAAAATATCAAGCGTCCGGAAGAAGTAATGGAGCTGCTTTCTGAAAATGTAGAGAAGCAGAGGGAGAGAAAAAGAGTCTCAAGCAGGGAGTTCCTGCATGAGTCCGACCAGTATGAAGAAGAGGATGATGATGACAATAGATTCGAGTGAAGGGCAGCTACTGTTTCGTTGACCCTATCACAGCTATATGCTATGATTTATGTTACTGTTCAGAAGCCCCCTCGCATTTATCATTTTTGAAACAAGGGGCTTTCTCGGTTACAAAAATGACTATGTGCGAGGGCGGTGACGATAGGTAAAACGTTTAGTGGACGTTTTACGCCCGCATTTTACCGGCTAAGCCGGCCAGTGGCCAGGGCAGGGTGGAAAGGGGATTCTGGATAGTTACTGGTTTTTTAAAGTAGTACCGGAGGGCGCAAAAGCTCTCCAGTTTTTTGCGAGGTGAAAATGGCTCTTTTAGATGTTAGGAATATCTCTGTGGAAGTGGATGAAGCCGAAATCCTTCATGGCGTTTCCTTAGAGATCAATAAAGGCGAGACCCATGTGCTCATGGGCCCTAATGGCGCAGGCAAGTCCACGCTGGGATATGCGCTCATGGGCAACCCTAATTATAGGGTGACGCAGGGGGATATTTATTTCAACGGGCTTTCCATAAAAGATGAGAGCGCCGATAAAAGAGCAAAGGCGGGATTGTTTCTGTCTTTCCAGAATCCCCTGGAGGTGCCGGGAATAACACTCTCTAGTTTCATCAGGAATGCAATAGTGCAGCAGACCGGGGAAAAGGTGAAATTCTCTGAATTCAAAAAGAACCTAAAAGAGAGCATGGAGCTCCTTTCCTTTGATGAATCCTATAAGGACAGGGATTTGAATGCCGGGTTTTCGGGGGGTGAAAAGAAGAAGGCGGAAATACTGCAGCTCCTCATGCTCAAACCCAGCCTTGCTATTCTGGACGAGACTGATTCGGGCCTAGATGTGGACGCTGTGAGGACTGTGTCCAAGGGAATAGAGGCATATCAAAAGAAAAAAGAAGGGGCGCTCCTCATTATCACCCACTCAACGAGGATACTGGAGTCCTTAAAGGTAGACAGGACGCATATACTTGTGAAAGGGCGCATAGTGAAGACAGGGGATGCCTCTCTGGTGCAGGAAATAAATGAGCACGGATTTGAAGCATATTTATAGGGGATTTTTAATAAATGTCAGACAGTAAAGCAGGAGTGAAAGATGTAGACTTAAGCATCTATGATTTCCGCTATGAAGAAAAAGATTTCTACAGGGTAGACGAGGGGCTTACCGAGGACATAGTCCGCCAGATTTCAAAAGAGAAAAAAGATCCTGAATGGATGGCGGATTTCAGGCTTGAGTCCTTAGAGACCTATAGGAAAATGGACATACCTGAATGGGGTCCCGATATTTCCGGCCTAAATATGGACGACATAGTGACTTATGTGCGCCCGAATACGGAAATGAAGGCTAAATGGTCCGATGTGCCGGATGATATAAAAAATACATTTGAGCGCTTAGGGATACCGGATGCCGAGCGTAAATCGCTTGCGGGTGTTGGCGCGCAGTATGACTCTGAGCTTGTCTATCACAATGTGAAGGAAGAGGTGAAAGAGCAGGGGGTCGTATATACGGATATGGAAAGTGCCCTCACCAATTATGAGGATATGGTGAGGGAGCACTTTATGAAGCTGGTGCCCCCTACGGACCACAAATTTGCCGCCCTCCACGGGGCTGTCTGGTCTGGGGGCTCCTTTGTATATGTGCCTCCGGGAGTTTCGGTAGAGATACCGCTGCAGTCCTATTTTCGCCTGAATGCGCCTGGGGCCGGACAGTTTGAGCATACGCTGATAATTGTCTCAGAGGGCGCTGACCTGCACTTCATAGAGGGCTGTTCAGCCCCCAAGTATAATGTGGCCAATCTCCATGCCGGCTGCGTGGAGCTCTATGTGGGTAAAAATGCGCACCTGCGTTATTCTACAATAGAGAACTGGTCCAAGAATATGTACAACCTGAATACTAAGCGCGCCATTTGCGAGGAAGGCGCACTGATGGAGTGGGTATCCGGCTCTTTCGGCTCCCATGTGAGCTATCTCTACCCCATGACCATACTCAAGGGGGATAATTCACATGTGGAATTTACAGGGATCACTTTTGCGGGCAAGGGGCAGAACCTGGATACGGGTTCAAAGGTGATACAGATAGGGAAAAATACATCTTCCGCAATAGATACGAAGTCCATCTCCAAGGACGGAGGGATAAGCACCTTCAGAAGCGCAGTCACGATAATGCCCGACGCAGACAATGCGAAAACCAGCATATCCTGCGCATCTCTTATGCTGGATGACAGGTCCAGGTCAGATACTGTCCCCGCCCTTGACATACGCACTCAGGATGCAGATGTGGGCCATGAGGCAAAAATAGGCAGGATAAGCGATGATGCAATTTTTTACCTGATGAGCAGGGGCATATCTGAGAACGAGGCGAGGGCCATGATAGTGAGCGGCTTTGCGAATCCGGTTTCCAAGGAGCTGCCGCTTGAGTATGCCGTGGAGATGAATAACCTCATACATCTGGAAATGGAGGGGAACTAGGGCGCTATGGGAAATATGATAAAGCTGAAGGGCGCGCTGAATCCCCTGCCCACACTGACCTGGAACTTCTTAAAGTTAAATCAGGTGGACGTGGATTGGGATATAGACTTAAACCGCAGGGGGGATATGATTATACAGAATATCCCCAGGGGCGTCTCTGTAAAGATGAATGGCGGCATTTTGGACAATGTATCCGGTGCGGCCGGCAGCCTTACTACTGAGCTTATGGAGAAGGAGAAGGTGGAGACCCTGGGAATACGGGTGGAGGCCGGAGTCTGCGCAGAGGTTCCGCTGAAACTGAACTATGTCCTGGGGGAGGGCGATGGTATGCTAAGGCGCCAGGAGATAGTGGCCTACGAGGGGAGCGAGGTGACTGTGGCCATGGACTATACCGCTGGCAGGACAGAGAGCGGTTTTTTTGGCATACAGACTAAGCTACTCGCTAAGAAGGGCTCCATCATAAGGCTTATAAAGACAAACCTTCTGGGGGATAAGTATCTGCACTTTGAAGATATAGCCGGAATTGCCGAAGACGGGGCAAGGATAGAGCTCATAGAAATGGAGCTGGGCGGCGGCAAGAATTACATAGGGACAGGCATAGAGCTCTCTGGCGCAAAGAGCAGCTTCGTTGGCAATGTGGGATATCTCTGCCGAGGGCAAAAGATCATGGACATGAATTACCTCGTGCGCCATACGGGCAGGAAATCCGAGAGCTCCTTTAAGCTTAGGGGCGCCATGAGGGATAGTTCAATTAAGAACTTCAGGGGAACTATAGATTTCCGGCGCGGTGCAAAGGGGGCAAAGGGAGATGAGCAGGAAGAGAGCATACTTCTTTCCAGGGACGTGAGGAATAAGACCTTGCCCATAATCCTCTGCGACGAGGAAGATGTAGAGGGCACCCATGGAGCTAATATCGGAAGGCTTTCAGAGGACGTGCTTTTCTATATGGGAAGCAGGGGCATAGAAAAATCGGAGGTGGAGGCGCTTATGACCAAGGCTAAGCTGGACAGCGTCCGCAGGCTGATTTCCGACCAGGTGACACAGGGGAGGATACAGCAGTTCATGGAGGAGGCACTGGACCATGCGTGAGAATCCTTACCGCAAGGACTTTCCTATTTTTGATAATAAAGGCATAGTATATCTGGATTCGGCCGCCACTGCGCAGAGGCCGTATGCGGTTCTCGATAAAGAGCGCGCCTTTTATGAGAATATGAACGCCAACCCTTTACGCGGCCTATATGGCATAAGCGTCGAAGCTACCGAGGTGTATGAGCATGCGAGGGAAAGGGTGGCGGGGTTTATAGGCGCTGCCTCTCCGGAGGAGATAGTATTCACGAGGAATGCTACGGAATCCTTAAACCTTGTGGCATATAGCTATGCCTGTTCCTTCCTTGAAAAAGGCGACAGGATAGTTACTACGATAATGGAGCATCACAGCAATATGCTCCCCTGGCGGCTGGCCGCTGAAAAGACAGGGGCAGACATCGTATATATGCTGCCGGATAAAAATGGAAAATTTCCTGCAGAGGAAATCAGCTCCAAGATCACTAAGGGAACAAAGCTTGTGGCCATAGGCCATGTATCCAATGTGCTGGGCGTGACAAACCCTGTGAAGGAGATAGCCGAAGCCGCCCATGGCGTAGGCGCCCTGGTGGTGTTGGATGCGGCCCAGTCGGTTCCGCACATTCCTGTAAATGTGCAGGAACTTAAGGTGGACTTCCTCGCATTCTCAGGGCATAAGCTTATGTCCCCCTTTGGCATAGGCGTGCTCTATGGCAGAAAAGAGCTTTTGGAGAGTATGCCCCCTTTCCTGAGGGGAGGGGAGATGATAGATTCTGTTTCCGCGGAGGGCGAGACCTTTGCCCCCGTACCGCATAAGTTTGAGGCGGGAACAGTAAATGCGGCAGGGGCCGCCGGCCTGGAGGCCGCCATAGATTATATAGAAAATGTGGGCTTCGACTTTATAGGGGAGACGGAAAGACGGCTTACGGAAATCCTGTTTGAAGAGGCCGCCGCCTATCCCTATTTCCACATATTGGGCAGTGAAAAGCCGGAAGAACACTCCGGCATAGTGGCTTTTACCATAGACGGGGTCCATCCCCACGACGTTTCGTCCATACTGGACGGGGATAAAATATGCATACGGGCTGGCCACCACTGTGCAGAGCCGCTGCTTAGGCATTTAGGCGTAATGAGCACTGCAAGGGCCAGTTTTTACCTCTATAATACAGAAGAGGATGTACGTTTTTTCATGGAAAAGGTGAAGGAAGTGAGGAGGTTTCTGGGCCTTGGCGATTAGCAGCATTTATAGCAATATATTAAATGAACACAATCTCCGCCCGTCCCACAGGGGAAGCACGGAGGGCGCCACGCAGGTACTTGAGGGCGTGAACCCAAGCTGCGGCGACGATATTTTCCTGGAGCTAAGGCTTGAAGAGGGAGTGATTAAAGACGCCTCCTTCAATGGTTCAGGCTGCGCCATTTCCCAGGCCTCGGCTGATATGATGCTGGACCTCATCGTAGGGGAAACTAAGGAGCAGGCCCTGCACCTTATAGATATTTTTATGCGCATGATAAGGGGAGAGGCCTCAGAGGATGAGATAGATGAGCTGGACGAGGCAGGCCTTCTTAAAGACATTTCCCACATGCCTGCCAGGGTTAAGTGCGCAGTGCTCTCCTGGAGGACTTTAAAGGAGATGCTGGAAAAAGAGGATTAAGACAAGGGAAAAGCCCGAAAGGGGGCAGAAGAGGCGTGAATGAAGGTTTTTTTTAGGGAGGTAAGAGGAAATCTCTACTATACTCTGAGATTCTTGGCATTAGCTGGCGTCACCGGACTGGTGGTGGGGGCGGTGAGCGTCATTTTTGCCCGCTTAGACCAGATAGCAAGCGGGGCAAGGCAGAACTTTCCCTTGATAATACTGGCCCTGCCCGTAGCAGGGCTCCTTATAGTCTACCTGTATCATTTGGCGGGCGCATATAAGCCCAGAGGGACCAATCTCGTTTTTCTTACCGTGCAAAATAAGGAGGCGCTGCCTGTCAGGATGGCACCGCTTATTTTTGTCTCTACTATACTTACACATCTATGCGGGGGTTCTGTAGGCAGGGAGGGCGCGGCACTGCAGCTTGGAGGGGCCTTGGGCTCCGGTCTGGGGAAGATACAGGGCCTGAACTTCTCAGATGAAGACAAGAGGCTTCTAGTGATGTGCGGTATGAGCGCCGCATTTTCTGCCATATTCGGCACTCCTGTGGCCGCCGCCATATTCCCTTTAGAAGTGGTAAATATAGGCATTTTGCAGTATTCCATGCTGCTTCCCTGCGCATTTTCATCTCTGGTGGCCGTGCGCTTGGCCTACCATTGCGGTGTGGAGGGGGAAGGCCTTCACTTTGCGGCACCGCCTCCGCTGGAGGCCGTAGAGGCCCTGAAGGTTATGGCGCTCGCCTTCTGCTGTGCGATTTTGAGCATACTTTTCTGCAAGCTGCTTAAATACAGCCACATGGTCTTTGCGTCTATTCATGAATCCCAGTATGTGCAGATTATTGTGGGGGGAGTGCTTTTCCTCATCATCACTGCTTTTACCTATTATATAGGCGCTCCCCGCTATATGGGCGCGGGCATGGATGTGATAATGGGGGCCACAAAGGGGGATGCATACTGGTTTGACTGCTTCTTTAAAATGCTCTTAACGGCCATCTGCATAGGTTCGGGCTTTAAGGGAGGGGAAATAGTGCCGTCCCTGTTTATAGGCGCAACCTTTGGAAGCTTTTTCGCCGGCATGGTGGGGCTTCCGCCGTCTTTAGGTGCTTCCTGCGGTATGGCCGCTTTATTCTGCGGAGTTACGAACTGCCCCATAAGCAGCCTTTTGATAATCTCCGAGCTCTTCGGCTTCAACCAGGGGGGGCTATACTTCTTGCTTTCCGTGGCCATAAGCTTCGTAATGTCGGGGTACTTCGGGCTCTATTCCGCACAGCGCATTGCCTATTCCAAGTTCCGTCCCCGCTATATAGACAGGATTCCGGGGGCATACGACGACGAACTGGAGCTTGGGGATGCCACTTTGGATAAGAGTAATTTAAATAGTTGACAATTATATCCTTAATGGATATAATGGCTATCGTTCGTGTTATAGCAGACGGATTTAAGAAGCGCAGGGATGGCGGAATTGGCAGACGCGCAGGCTTCAGGTGCCTGTGATCGCAAGGTCGTGAGGGTTCAAGTCCCTTTCCCTGCATTGAAAAGGGCCGTAGAAACGGTCCTTTTTTTATACCTTGCATTATTATTGGGCATTGGAGGTTCTATGCTGCGTTCCAGGCAACTGAGGAGATGGCTTTTGCTGCTATTAGATCTCGTCAGTCTTTTTTTATCATTTCTTATTTCATGGGGCGTGCGATTCAATGAGATCAGCAGCTGGACCTCCCAGGGACTCTATGTCTCTTTGTACTGGCTGCTTACGGGCAAGACCTGAATGGCTGTTTATGGGCGGGGCCTGACGGGCTGTTATAGATAACGATGGTTATGACGATAGGCAAAATGAAATCAGGCAGCTTGGAGGAACTGCCTGATTTCTTAAAGGAGAGTATTTTTTGTTGGTTATCTACCAACGAAGGGGGAGAATATCCAGATGACATTTATCTTCATCGGACAGTGCAAGTATAAACTAAAATTGTGACGAAAAAGTGTTAACTTCTTAAAATAATTATGAACGAGACATAAAAAATTCCTTAAAAAAATTAAAAAAATGGAAATATTTAGGCTTTTTTAATCCCTCTTTCGTGCCCGCCCTGCCTGTTGGCTGCGTCCTCGTTGCCGGACAGGATATTTTTCACCACCTCCATGCGCATACCGGCATCTATAAAGTCGCAGTGGGCGCAGAAGGGGTAATCCTGGCGGCCGGATGCAATGAGCCGTCTCACTTCCTGTATGGCAGGCCCTGTCCAGGCTTCCTTAAGGGAAATCTTATTGAGGTCGCCAAAGTCGGTTACCTCGAAATTATCACAGCAGCATAGGCCCATCTTTCCATTGGGCATTATCCACATATCTGTAAAGGGCAGTAGGCAGGTCTCGTTTATTACCTTATCCGTGGCCTGCTTATTTGGCGCAGAGCCCGCGCGGTTCGTAAGAACCTCGTTTACATAGCGCATCTGCACAAGTATGTCTATGTCCTCGAATTCCTGAGGATGCATTTCCACATATTCATATATGCGCTGCACGCTCTTATGAAGCTTCATTTCCTTGGAATAATTATTTATGATGAGCTGGTCCATGCTAGGCTGTATCTCCTTGAGCTTTTCCAGATTTAGGAGCAGGCCGTTAGTGGACATATAAATGTAGCTCTCAGGCAGCTTCATGCGGGCATAGCGATGCCGCTCGACGATTTTGTCGTCCAGCCAGGGCTCGTTATTCCCATAGAGCGTGACATGGCCCTTGTAGCTCCAGTCTGCGAGCTGGTCTATGATGGACCTGTAGAGCCCGTCGTCTATCTGCATGAAGGGCCTTTTTTCCGCATGTATGTTCGCCGTGCAGAAGGCACAGTTCGAGTTGCAGCGGTTTATGGTCTCTATATTTACTATATTGGGTTTAGGTATCTCAGGCGCGTTTAGGAAGTACTCGGTATATCGCTTCTGGAGCTTCCGCCTCGTTGCGAACTGGAAGGCAAGGTATGCCTTTGAAGCGAGTCCGGGTAAATATTTGCGCGCGTTCCAGCCTATGCGGCCCATGTAATTATTAATCTGTATTGGCATTTTTACCTCTTTATGCCGCTTTTTTGCGGCACAGCCAGAGAAATCCCTAAGGGTTTCTGGAATCGTGACAGGCTCAAGCTTAGAACTATGTTTGGGGCTTGAACAGAACATTGGTGGAGCTTTAGGAGCTAAATACCTCTTCCGCCTCCTTGTACTCATCAGGCGTGCCGAAGGACAGCATGCTGTCCGTGGGGAAGGCACGCACGAGTCCGCCTGCCTTTATTATCTCATTGTATACGCCGCTCATATAATATTCGCTGTAGCTGCAGGACTCCAGGTAGGCTTCTGAGTAATGCAGGAAAGTAGCGCAATCCTTGAAGGCATAGGCCCCGCAGATAGCCTCGCGGCTTAAAACCTCTTTTTCGGCAGTGCGTTTCACATATCCTGCGCTATCCCTCTCTATGTAGCTATATCTTGGCAGGTCTGACTTAAAGGTGATGAGGGTGCCCGTAGTGCCTGCATCCCAATCTTTACAGAAATCGTAAAAAGGGCTGCAGAGGAATGAGAGGTCGCAGTCGCAGAATACGACGGGGAGGCCGTTTTTTATAGTCCCTGCCCCCTCCCTGCAGGTTAGGACAGCCCCGTTCAGTACCTTTGGCAGCGCTATTATGGCGGCTTCGGGCGCATATTCGAGAATTTTTTTGTCTATGCCGAAGCGCTCAATATGGTCGGAAAGAACCACGAAGGTAAGAGTGGAAAGCTCCAGGTGCTTTCTTATGGAATCCATGGCGTGGGCGAAAAATGGCCGTCCGCATAAATCCAGGAGGGGCTTGGGGCAGTCGTAGCCGTTATTCAGGAAACGGGTGCCTGCGCCGCCCATGGGCATTATCAGGTTTATAGGCATTGTTTTTTTTCTCCGAATGTGCTATAGTAGCTTCTCGTTGGTAAACTCTTTGTTTATCTTCACTGGCCGGCGTGTCGGAATGGCAGACGAGACAGACTCAAAATCTGTTGTCCTTCGCGGGCGTGTGGGTTCAAGTCCCACCGCCGGCATATTATAGCATTTTAGCAGTGAGTATACAAATAGGGCGATAATTACAGGACACTGGCACCGCTGGCTGACGGCAACGAAGCATACGGAAAGCAGACAAGCAATTAGTTCAAGTAGTGTCAGGACACTAGTAATTAATTACCGTTATGTTTGCGCCGTATGACTTTATATGTGTGATGAAACCGAATGATTAAGTGTGCTCACTGACGATTGGGGTTAGGGAGCATACAGAGGAGGATGTGATGAGGATTTTTGTGACCATACTTTTCATGTTGGTCTGCATTGGCTTGACAGCCATAGTACTTTTTCAGGAAGGCAAGTCGGCAGGCTTAGGAGCCATACAGGGGGCTGCGGATACCTATTGGGGAAAGAACAAGGGCCACTCCATGGAGGGTATGCTTATAAAGGCTACCAGGGTTCTGGCGGTGCTGTTCATGGTGCTGTCAGTGCTTCTGAATATGAGCCTTTTCTGAATATGCCGGATATACGTGGTCATTTCTGAAGTTTTTTTTAGCAAGGTTTGGCATGACCGTATTTAGCGCAGTGTTCATAGGCCCCGCCTGAGTTTTCAGGTGGGGTTTTATTTTATCGCAGGGGCGGCTGGGAAATCTGGGAAATTATTGGCCTTTTGGCCGATCGCCGCTCCGCAGGCGGGCAGGGTCGCTTTTTCCCTGCTCCATTGATATATTGTCTGGAACCGCCCTAAGGTATGGAGAGGGGGGAATATTTACGGCATAATAAGGAGAAGCCATGGCAAATAAGGCGCAGAAAGAGGATGGGAGAAGGCGTATAGCAAATAATAAGAAAGCCTTTTTCGATTATTTCATAGAAGAGGAACTGGAAGTGGGCATAGAGCTCTTCGGCACGGAGGTCAAGTCCATAAGGGCGGGGCACGTGAGCATAAGGGAAGCTTATGTAATGGAGAGGAAGGGGGAGCTTTTCATAGACGGCATGAATATCACGCCTTATGAGAAGGGCAATATTTTTAATAAAGACCCCTTGAGGACCAGGCGCCTTTTGGCCCACAAAAAAGAGATACTGAAGCTCTCAGGGCGCATGAAGGAAAAAGGCTATGCGCTGCTGCCGCTGGAGGTATATTTCAAGAGGGGAAAGGTCAAGCTTTCCATAGGGCTTGGCAGAGGCAAGAAGCTCTATGACAAGAGGGCCGCTATAGCAAAGAAGGATATGGCCAGGGAGGCTGAGAGGGATTATAAGGTTGGGTTAAAATAAGGCAGGGATTTTTGACACTGCCATTATTATATAGTATGATATTAAGATTAAAACTATGTTTTTGCGAACCTTGCTAGTACGATTTTGAAGCCATTGTTTTTGCTTACTATCATAGTTTATTTGTATCCATATAGTGGCAAAAAAGAACAGGAACGAACAGTTTTTCCAAGGTATGCGGCCATGAAAACTTTAGATTACATAAGGGAGTTTTACCTTCAGTATGGAATTCCGTTAATCCGCGACAATTTTCCCGAATATCAGGAGAGAATAGCTGTAGGCGTAGTGGGAGAGGGTTCGGATGCCTTTAAGTATGACGATGAGATATCCCTGGACCACGACATGGGCCTGGGCTTCTGTATGTGGCTTAAGGCTGAGGACTATGGGAAGATAGGCGAGAGGCTTAATAACCTCTACTGCAACCTGCTCTCTGCAAAGGGAAAGGAATTCGCACATAAGGTCTTTGGTGAAAAGGCTGAGGGCTACTATCCCCGCTACGATAAGAGAAGGGGGGTATTTGAGATATCCGATTTTTATAAGAAGCTTCTGCGGGTGAAGGGTATAGGGCTGCAGGGGCTTCTTATAGGAGGAAAGGTATATAATGCTGAAGAATGCCTGCTTGCGGCTGCCGTAAATGGGGAGGTCTTCAGGGATGACGAGGGCACTTTCACTGCCATAAGGAACAGGCTCTTAAATCATTATCCTGAAAAAATAAGAAGGCTAAAGATCGCAGAAGAACTGCACTATTTCTCACAGGGGGGCCAGAGTAATTATCCCCGCATGATGGCCAGGGGAGACTATGTGGCGGCCAGGCTGTCGCTGGACCTTGCCCTGAGGAGTGCCCTGCACTTAGCATATCTCTTGAATAAGACATATATGCCATATTACAAGTGGCAGCGGCGGGGGCTAAAGGATATGGAGAAGCTGAGGCTCTTAGGAGATATCCTGGATGCAGTCTGCCTTATCCCTGTGCAGAAGGGGGCCTGGGCCTCTAAGGCTTACGACCCTAGGGTACCGAATATGGAGGACGGGGCAGTGGTGCTTCTGGAACAGGCGGCCGCCCTGATACTATCTGAGCTCAATGCCCAGGGGATTGTGAGCGGGGAAGAGCTGTTTTTGGAGGCATACGTGGGCAGGATAGTAGAGGCATCGTAGGCCCGCCGCATAGCGGTTTTTGGCGTATATTCAGAAAGGACGGAAATTTGAGCGATAGACCGGAATTTGAGCTTATGGCTTCCATGATGTGCGCAGATTATGGCTGTCTGGCAAATGAAGTAAGGGAGCTGGATGAGGGAGGGATAGATTCATTTCACATAGACATCATGGACGGGCGCTATGTACAGAATTTTGCGATGTCCTTAAATGATTTAAAGTGCATAAGGGCGCATACGGATAAGCCCTTGGACGTGCACCTCATGGTAGAGCACCCCATAAATACCATAGATCTTTTCATAGGGTCGCTTAAGAAGGGGGATACCATATATATACATCCTGAAGCCGAATACCATCCCTCCACTACGCTGCAGAAGGTCATAAATGCAGGCCTTGTGCCAGGCATAGCCATAAATCCCGGAACCAGTGTAGAGACTGTGGGGATGATGCTTCGCATCGTTAAGAAGGTGCTGGTCATGTCGGTAAACCCCGGGAATGCAGGACAGATGTTCCTGCCCTATGTGAGGCAAAAGTACGAGAAACTTCTAATGTACAATGACAAGCTGGACTTTGACATATACTGGGACGGGGCCTGCGGGGCCGATAAGATAAGGGAATTTGCACCCCTTGGGGTTAGGGGCTTCGTACTTGGCACCACGCTTCTTTTTGGGAAAAAGGCCCCCTACAGGGAGACAATAGCGAAAATAAGAAAGATGGAGTTCTAGGAGGGTATTTTGAATTACGCTCTGCTGCTGTCCGGAGGGACTGGAACCAGGACAGGCTCGCTTATGCCGAAGCAATATGTGAAGGCAGATGGCCTGATGATGGTTACATACGCCCTGAGGGCTTTTTTTGCCTCTGGCCATATTGATTCCCTATATGTGGTATCAGATATAGAGTGGCGGGAGGCGATAGTGGAGGATGTGGCAAAGGCTGGGTTTGACGCAGCTAAGATAAGGGGCTTTGCCCTTCCCGGTGAGAATAGGCAGCTGTCCATATTGAATGGTATGGAGAAGATGCTTAGTGATAATGGCGGGGAGGCAGGAGAGGAAGACACGGTCATAGTTCATGATGCCGCCAGGCCATTTTTGACGGAAGAGCTCTTAGACAGGTGCTACGGGGCCTTAAAGGGGCATGACGGCGTTATGCCCGTCGTCCCTATGAAGGACACGGTATATAGGAGCTTTGATGGAAAAGGCATTTCTGAACTCCTAAATAGAAGTGAGATTTTTGCGGGTCAGGCACCGGAGCTTTTTGCATTTAAGAAGTATTATGAGGCGAATCGGTCGCTATTGCCGGACAGGATAAAAAATGTGAGCGGAGCGAGCGAGCCCGCTATCTTAGCCGGCATGGACATAGCCATGGTAACTGGGGATGAGAAAAACTGCAAGGTAACTACGGCAGAGGACCTCATGGCATTTTTAAACTCCTCTGGGAGCCGGAACTTTAACTGACGGAATGGCAGGCCGTTTGCCAATGGGTATAATAAGGAGCATGGGCTTTTATGAAGGCTTGGGTGCTGCATGGAATAAATGACATACGTTACGAGGAGCTGGGCCGGCCAGAGCCTAAGCCGGATGAGGTGCTTGTAGAGGTGAAGGCCGCAGGTATATGTGGCTCGGATGTCCCCAGGGTATATGAGACTGGGGCGCACAATATGCCACTTACGCCAGGGCATGAGTTCTCAG